>NZ_JAZHPF010000009.1 GCF_036543075.1 Deinococcus sp. YIM 134068 | reverse complement strand
CGGGGGTGGTGGAACTGGCCGAGGGGGTGGAGATGGTGATGCCGGGCGATAACGTGACCTTCACGGTGGAACTGATCAAGCCCATCGCGATGGAAGAGGGCCTGCGCTTCGCCATCCGCGAGGGTGGTCGCACCGTCGGTGCCGGCGTCGTCACCAAGGTCCTGGTGTAACCCGGATGGTCGCCCCGAAGATTCGCATCAAACTGCGTGGTTTCGACCACAAGGCGCTGGACCAGTCCGCGAGCAAGATCGTGGAGACGGTCCGGCGCACCGGGGCGGACGTGAGCGGTCCCGTGCCGCTCCCCACCCGCATCCGCCGCTTCACGGTGCTGCGCTCGCCCTTCAAGTACAAGGACTCGCGCGAGCACTTCGAGATTCGCACCCACAACCGTCTGGTGGACATCATGAACCCCACCAAGAAGACGATTGACAGCCTGATGACCCTCGACCTGCCCACGGGCGTGGACATCGAGATCAAGACCGTCGGGGGCCGGGCATGAGCAAGGGCATTCTCGGTACCAAGATCGGCATGACCCAGATCTGGAAGGGCGACCGCGCCGTTCCGGTGACGGTCGTGCTGGCGGGTCCCTGCCCCGTCGTGCAGCGCAAGAGCAAGGGGACGGACGGCTACGAGGCCGTGCAGATCGGGTTTTCTCCCAAGAGCGAGAAGCGCGTGAACCGGCCCCAGATGGGGCACTTCAAGAAGGCGAGCGTTAGCCCCGTGCGCTTCCTGCGGGAGTTCCGTGATTTCGCCCCGGAGGGCGACACCGTGAACGTGGACATCTTCGCCGAGGGCGAGAAGATCGACGCGACCGGCACGAGCAAGGGCAAGGGCTTCCAGGGCGTCATGAAGCGCTGGAACTTCAAGGGTGGTCCGGCGAGCCACGGCTCGAAGAAGTGGCACCGCCGCCCCGGCTCCATCGGCCAGCGCAAGACGCCGGGCCGGGTGTACAAGGGCAAGCGGATGGCCGGACACATGGGCATGGAGCGCGTCACCGTGCAGAACCTCGAGGTGGTGGAGGTGCGCGCGGGCGAGAACCTGATTCTCGTCAAGGGGGCCGTCCCCGGCGCGAACGGCGGACTCGTGATCCTGCGTCAGGCCGTCAAGGGAGGCAGGTAAGATGGCGCAGATCAACGTCATCGGGCTGGGCGGGGGCCGCTCCATCGAGCTGGACCTCCCCGAAGTGAATCCGCACGTGCTGCATGACGTGGTGACCTGGCAGCTCGCCCGGCGTCGGCGCGGCACCGCGAGCACCAAGACCCGCGCGCAGGTCAGCAAGACCGGCAAGAAGATGTACTCGCAAAAGGGCACCGGCAACGCCCGCCACGGCGACCGCTCGGTTCCGACCTTCGTGGGCGGCGGCGTCGCGTTCGGCCCCAAGCCCCGGTCCTACGCCTACACCCTGCCCCGCAAGGTGCGTCAGCTCGGGCTGGCGATGGCGCTCGCCGACCGCCAGCAGAGCGGCAAGCTCCTCGCGGTGGACGGCTTCGGCCTCGACGGCAAGACGAAGGGCTTCGTGCAGTGGGCCGCCGCAAACGGCATGGACGGCGGCGAGCGCGTCCTGATCGTCACCGACGACGCGGCGACCCGTCAGGCCGCGCGCAACGTCGCGTGGGCGACCGTGCTTCCGGTCGCGGGTCTGAACGTGTACGACATCCTGCGCCACGAGCGCCTCGTGATCGACGCGGTGGCGCTGGAACCCGCCCAGGGTGAGCCTGCCCAGGAGACAGAGGGGGCCGCGCAGTGAGCAGTTTCTACGACATCATCAAGCAGCCCGTCATCAGCGAGAAGGCGTATGCGGGCATGGAGCGCGGTGCGTACTCGTTCTGGGTGGACCCCAAGTCCACGAAGAGCGAGATCAAGGCCGCCGTGCAGCAGGCGTTCGGCGTGCGGGTGGTCGGCATCAGCACCATGAACGTGGCGGGCAAGCGCAAGCGGGTGGGCAAGTTCACCGGCCACCGCCCCGACCGCAAAAAGGCCATCGTGCGCCTCGCGGACGGCCAGAAGATCGAGGCCCTCGAGGCCCTGGCCTAAGGAGACTTGGAACATGGCCGTCAAGAAATACCGCCCGTATACCCCGTCGCGCCGTCAGATGACGACGGCGGACTTCTCGGGCCTCACGAAGAAGCGCCCCGAAAAGGCGCTCACCGAAGCTCTCCCCAAGACCGGCGGGCGCAACAACCACGGTCGTATCACCAGCCGCTTCATCGGCGGCGGGCACAAGCGGCTGTACCGCATCATCGACTTCAAGCGCCGCGACAAGGCGGGCGTGTCCGCGCGGGTTGCCGCCGTGGAGTACGATCCCAACCGCTCGGCCCGCATCGCCCTGCTGCACTACGTGGACGGCGAGAAGCGGTACATCCTCGCGCCCGAGGGCCTGACCGTCGGGATGAGCGTGAACGCGGGTCCCGAGGCCGAACCCCGCCTCGGCAACGCGCTGCCGCTCCGCTTCGTGCCGGTCGGCGCGGTGGTCCACTCGGTCGAACTCGTGCCCGGCAAGGGCGCTCAGCTCGCCCGCTCCGCCGGCACCTCGATTCAGGTGCAGGGCAAGGAGAGCACCTACGTGCTCCTGCGTCTGCCCAGCGGCGAAATCCGCCGCGTTCACAGCGAGTGTTACGCGACCATCGGGGCCGTGGGCAACGCCGAGCACAAGAACATCGTCCTCGGCAAGGCGGGCCGCAGCCGCTGGCTCGGCCACAAGCCCCACCAGCGCGGCAGCGCGATGAACCCCGTCGATCACCCGCACGGCGGTGGTGAGGGCCGCACGGGCGCGGGCCGCCAGCCGGTCAGCCCCTGGGGTCAGCTCGCCAAGGGCCTGAAAACCCGCAAGAAGCGCAAGAACAGCGACCGCTTCATCGTCACCCGCCGCGGCGGGAAGTAAGGAGGGCTGAGCCTATGCCCCGCAGCCTCAAGAAAGGGCCGTTCGTGGACGATCACCTCCTGAAGAAGGTGGACGCCCAGAACGAGCGCCGCGACAAGCGCGTCATCAAGACGTGGAGCCGCCGCAGCACGGTCGTGCCCGAGATGATCGGCCACACCATCGCCGTGCACAACGGCAAGCAGCACATCCCGGTCTTCGTGAACGAGCAGATGATCGGCCACAAGCTCGGTGAATTCAGCCCGACCCGCACCTACCGTGGGCACGGCAGCGAGAAGAGCGCCAAGGGGAGCAAGAAGAAATGACGGCTCCCGAGCAGACCCTGACCCCTGAGTTCCGCAACAAGAAGCAGCGCAAGCAGCAGGTCAAATTGCGCCGCCCCGGCTACGCGGTCGCCAAGTACGTCCGCATGTCGCCCCGCAAGGTGCGCCTCGTCGTGGACGTGATTCGCGGCAAGAGCGTGGCCGAGGCCGAGGACCTCTTGCGCTTCATCCCGAAGAGCGCGTCCGAGCCGGTCGCCAAGGTGCTCAAGAGCGCCAAGAGCAACGCCGTGAACAACGACGAGATGCTCGAGGACCGTCTCGTGATCACGGCGGCGTACGTGGACGCCGGGCCGACTCTCAAGCGCCTCATTCCCCGCGCCCGTGGCAGCGCCAACATCCTCAAGAAGCGTACCAGCCACATCACGATCATCGTGGGCGAGCGCGAGACCCGCACCGGCAGGGGGAGACAGTAAATGGGGAACAAGATCAACCCGAACGGCTTCCGCCTGGGCATCACCAAGGGCTGGAACAGCCGCTGGTACGCTGGGAAGAAGACCTACGCGAAGCTCCTCAAGGAAGACGAGAAGATTCGCCGACTGGTCAACAAGCGGCTCGCCGCCGCCGGCATCGCCCGCATCGAGATCGAGCGCGCGGGCCAGCAGGTCAACGTGATCATCTCGGCGGCCAAGCCCGGCATCGTGATCGGCAAGGGCGGCGAGAGCATCAAGGACCTGCGCGGTCAGATCGAGCGTCTCGTCAGCGCGGGCACGGTGGCCGTGAACGTCGCCGAGATTCCCAACCCGAACATCTCCGCGCCCCTGGTGGCCCTGCGGATCGCCGAGCAGATCGAGCGCCGCTTCGCCTTCCGCCGCGCGATGAAGCAGGCCGCGCAGCGCGTGATGGAGTCGGGGGCGCGCGGCGTGCGCGTGATCCTCTCGGGTCGCCTGGGCGGTGCCGAGCAGGCCCGCACGGAAAAGGTGCTAGAGGGCCGTGTGCCCCTGCATACCCTGCGCGCCGATATCGACTACGGCACCGCGCTCGCCCGCACGACGTACGGCATCCTCGGCGTGAAGGTGATGGTGTTCAATGGTGAGGTCATCGGCGGCAAGACCGAGACGCTGGCCCGCCCGCCCCGCCGCAACGACGAGCGCCGCCCCGAGGGCGACCGCCCGAACCGCCGCCGCCCCACCGCGCGGCGTCGTCCCGGAGGTGAGTGATGCTTCTTCCGAAGCGCACCAAGTTTCGCAAGCAGTTCCGTGGCCGCATGACCGGCGACACCAAGGGCGGCGACTATGTGGCCTTTGGGGACTTCGGCCTCATCGCGCTGGAACCCGCCTGGATTCGCTCCAACCAGATCGAGGCGTGCCGCATCGTGATGAGCCGCCACTTCCGGCGCGGCGGCAAGATTTACATTCGCATCTTCCCTGACAAGCCCGTGACGAAGAAGCCCGCCGAAACCCGAATGGGTAAGGGCAAGGGTGCCGTGGAGTACTGGGTGAGCGTCGTGAAGCCGGGCCGCGTGATGTTCGAGGTCTCCGGCGTGACCGAGGAGCAGGCCAAAGAGGCGTTCCGCCTCGCCGGACACAAGCTGCCCATCGGGACCAAGATGGTCAAGCGCGAGGTCTATGATGAAGCTCAGTGACATGCGCTCGCTCGCGGACGCCGACTTCGCCCGCGAGATCGAGAGCCGCAAGAAGGAACTGATGGAGCTGCGCTTCCAGGGCGCGCTGGGCAACCTCGCCCAGCCCCACCGGGTGCAGCAGCTCCGTCGCGAGGTCGCGCAGCTCAACACCGTACGCGGTGAGTTGAAGCGCGGGGCCGCGCAGACGCAGACAGGAGGGGGCCGATGAAAAAGACCTTCACGGGCGTCGTGGTGAGCGACAAGGCCGACAAGACGGTGAGCGTCAAGGTCGAGCGCCGCTTCACGCATCCGCTGTACGGCAAGGTCGTCACGCGCAGCAAGAAGTACGCCGCGCACGACGAGACGAACGAGTACCGAACCGGTGACCGGGTGGAGATCATCTCGGTGCGCCCCATCAGCAAGACGAAGACCTGGAAGGTCACGCGGCTGATCGAGCGCCCGCGAGGCATCGAGACCACCGCCGTCGAGACGGAAGGCGGTCAGGCATGATCATGCCCCAGTCCCGCCTCGACGTGGCGGACAACTCCGGCGCGCGCGAGTTGATGTGCATTCGCGTGCTCAACAGCGGCATCGGCGGCAAGGGCCTGACGACCGGCGGTGGCGGCAACAAGCGCTACGCCCACGTGGGGGACATCATCGTGGCCTCGGTCAAGGACGCGGCCCCGCGTGGCGGCGTGAAGGCGGGCGACGTGGTGAAGGCCGTGGTCGTGCGGACCAGCCACGCGATCAAGCGTGCCGACGGCAGCACCATCCGTTTCGACAAGAATGCCGCCGTCGTCATCAACAACCAGGGCGAGCCGCGCGGCACCCGCGTCTTCGGGCCGGTCGCCCGCGAGCTGCGCGACCGCCGCTTCATGAAGATCGTGTCGCTCGCGCCGGAGGTGCTGTGATGCCCCGTCCCAACGCCGGCAGCCACCACAACAACAAGCTTCACGTCAAGAAGGGCGATACCGTCGTCATTCTGAGCGGCAAGCAGCAGGACAAGGGCCGGACCGGCAAGGTGCTGCTCGCGCTGCCCCACGAGGCGAAGGTCGTCGTGGAGGGCGTGAACATCGTCACCAAGCATGTCAAGCCCAGCGCGAGCAACCCGCAGGGCGGCATCGAGCAGCGCGAGGGCGCGATCCACGCGAGCAAGGTCGCGCTGGTGGACCCCGAGACCGGCCAGGCCACCCGCGTTCGCAAGCAGATCGTGGACGGCAAGAAGGTCCGCGTCGCCGTGAAGAGCGGCAAGGTCATCGACTGACACTCAGGGCCACGCCGCGCGCGTGATCCCGGACGACCCGTCCGTCCGAAGAGAGGCAAGGACACATGCAGACCCTCAAGACGAAGTACAACGAGCAGGTGCGCCCCGCGCTGATGGGGCAGTTCGGCTACTCCTCGGTGATGGCCGCGCCGCGCATCGAGAAGATCGTGGTGAACGAGGGCCTGGGTTCCTCCAAGGAGGACAGCAAGGCCATCGACAAGGCGGCGCGCGAGCTGGGTCTGATCACCCTGCAAAAGCCCATCGTCACCAAGGCGAAGAAGAGCATCTCCAACTTCAAGCTGCGTCAGGGCATGCCCGTCGGCCTCAAGGTCACGCTGCGCGGTGAGCGCATGTACGTGTTCCTGGAGAAGCTGATCAACATCGGGCTGCCGCGCATCCGCGACTTCCGGGGGATCAACCCCAACGCCTTCGATGGCCGGGGCAACTACAACCTGGGCATCAAGGAGCAGCTGATCTTCCCCGAGATCACCTATGATATGGTCGACAAGGTGCGCGGAATGGACATCACCATCGTCACGACCGCCAAAACCGACGAGGAAGCCCGCGCGCTGCTCCAGGCGATGGGTCTTCCGTTCCGCAAGTAAGGACAGCCTATGGCGAAGACTTCGAAAGTTGTGAAGGCGGAGCGCGGCGCGAAGTTTGCCGTGCAGAACTACAACCGCTGCTCCCGCTGTGGCCGCCCGCGTGGCTACTACCGCTTCTTCGGCATCTGCCGCATCTGCCTGCGCGAGCTGGCCCACCGGGGTGAGCTGCCGGGCGTGAAGAAGAGCAGCTGGTAGCCCCGCCCTCACCCCCGCCCGGCCCTCCCGGATACGATCCGCCCCCTTTGGGTGGGTATCGTCCGGCCCAGGGATAGGACCCAACAGAAGGAGCGGGCCTGCCGACCCCAAGCGCGGTCAGGCCATTCTTCGGGAAGACTCGGGAGGCTGCCCCAGGGCGGCTTCCCCCCGGCCAGGGGCCTTCTGGACTGCCCAGAGAGCAACGCCCCCGGAGGAGACCCATGCTGAGTGATCCCATCGCCGACATGCTCACGCGCATCCGCAACGCGACGCGCACCTACAAGGAGAGCGTGGACATCCCGGCCTCCAAGTTCAAGGAGGAACTCGCCCGGCTGCTCGTGCGCGAGGGCTACGTGGCCTCGGTCGAGCGCACCCGCCCCGAGGGCCAGAAGTTCGACGTGCTGCGTGTGACGCTGAAGTACGGCGTCAAGCGCGAGCAGGTCATCAAGCACATCGAGCGCGTGTCCCGCCCCGGACGCCGCGCCTACGTGAGTGCCGAGAACCTGCCCCGCATCCAGCGCGGCCTGGGCGTCGCCGTCGTCTCGACGAGCCGGGGCCTGCTGCCCGACCGCGAGGCCCGCAAGCAGGGCGTGGGCGGCGAAGTCATCTGCGTTCTCTGGTAACGCGGACGCCCCCCACTGCCTGAACACGGGACCACTTCCCCGTCCCGACACTTAAGGAGCATCCATGTCACGTATCGGTCGCCAACCCATCGCCGTGCCCAGCGGCGTGACCGTAAACACCGACCCCGGCCTATTCCGGGTCAAAGGCCCCAGGGGGGAACTCACCGTTCCCTTCAACTCCGAGCTGAGCATCAAGAGCGAGGACGGTCAGCTTCTCGTCGAGCGCCCCAGTGACCGCCAGGAGCACCGCGCCCTGCACGGCCTGACGCGCACGCTCGTCGCCAACGCCGTCAAGGGCGTGAGCGACGGCTTTACCATCAACCTAGAGCTGCGTGGGGTGGGCTACCGCGCCCGCCTCGCCGGGCGGAATCTGGAGCTGACCATCGGCTTCAGCCACCCGGTCGTCATCGAGCCGCCCGCCGGCGTGACCTTCACGGTGCCGGAACCGACCCGTATCGACGTTTCGGGGATCGACAAGCAACTCGTCGGCCAGGTGGCCGCGAACGTCCGCAAGGTGCGCAAGCCCGACGCCTACCACGGCAAGGGTGTGCGCTTCGTCGGCGAGCAGATCGCCCTCAAGGCCGGCAAGGCCGGTGCCACGGGCGGGAAGGGGAAGAAGTAATGGCGAACCTGACCACCGTCCGCCGCAAGCTGCGCGCCCGCCGCAAGGTGCGCGTCGCCGCCGGGGAGCGCCCGCGCCTGAGCGTGTTCCGCTCCAGCAAGCATATCTACGCCCAGATCATCGACGACACGACCGGCACCACGCTGGCCGCCGCGAGCAGCGGAGCCGTCAAGACGGGCACCAAGACCGACACCGCCGCCGCCGTGGGCCGCGCGCTGGCCGAGGCCGCCGCCGCCAAGGGGGTCAGGCAGGTTGTCTTTGACCGGGGACAGTACAAGTTCCACGGTCGCGTGAAGGCGCTCGCGGACGCGGCGCGGGAGGGTGGCCTTGACTTTTAATCGACGGAACGACCGCAACGCGGAGCGCGAGACGAGCGAGTTCGAGGAGAAGATGCTCTTCGTCAACCGCACGTCCAAGACCTACCAGGGTGGCCGCCGCTTCCGCTTCGCCGCGCTCGTGATCCTTGGGGACCGCAACGGTCGCGTGGGGATGGGCATCGGCAAGGCGAAGGAAGTGCCCGTCGCCATCGAGAAGGCCAAGGCCATCGCGCGCAAGAACATGATCACCGTGCCCGTGGAGAACGGCACCATCCCCCACGACATCGTGGGCGCGAACTCCACCAGCCGCGTGCTGCTCAAGCCCGCCGGCCCCGGCACGGGCGTGATCGCGGGTACGGTGCCCCGCTCCATCGCGGAGCTGGCGGGCATCACGAACATGCTCTCCAAGGAACTTGGCAGCCGCAACAAGGTCAACGTCGCCTACGCGGTGTTCGACGGGCTGAGGAACCTGCGGACGGCGGGGCAGGTGCGCGCGATTCGCGGCATCACGGCCCAGGCGCAGACGGCACAGCCCCAGGCGGCCCAGCCCCAGGCGGGAGGTGCCCAGTGACGGCCCCGACCACGACCATCAAGGTGACTCTGCGGCGCAGCGTGATCGGGCGTCCGAAGAACCAGGTGGAGACCGTGAAGGCTCTTGGCCTGCGCCGCATCGGCGACAGCCGTGAGCTGACGGCCACCCCCGCCACGCGCGGCATGATCAGGACCGTCGCGCACCTGTTGGAGGTGCAGGAATGAAACTCAACGACCTGACCCCCGCGCCCGGCAGCCGCAAGAACCGCAAGCGTGTGGGCCGTGGCCCCGGCGGCACCGACAAGACCGCCGGACGCGGGCACAAGGGCCAGAAGGCCCGCAGCGGTGCCGGCAAGGGCCAGTTCTTCGAGGGTGGCCGCAGCACGCTGATCAGCCGCCTACCCAAGCGCGGCTTCAACAACGTCGGCACGACCTACGAGGTCGTCAACCTCTCGCAGCTCGCGGCCCTGGAGGGTGACACCTTCGACCGCACGGCGTTGGAGGGGGCGGGATTGGTGCGCCGCAAGAACCGGCCCCTCAAGCTCCTCGCCCGTGGGGAAGTGACCCGCGCCCTGACGGTGCACGTGGACGCCGCCAGCGAGGCCGCCGTCCGGGCCGTGCAGGCGGCGGGTGGGCGCGTCGTCCTGCCGGACAGCGGGCAGAGCGCGGGCAGCGAGAACGCCGAGCAGGCGGGCTAGCATGCTGCGCGCCTTCCGCGACGCGTTCCGCATCCCGGAGTTGCGCCGGAAGATTGTCTTCACCCTGCTGCTGCTCGCCGTGTACCGACTCGGGAGCACCATCCCGACGCCGGGCGTGAACACGGACGCGCTCGAAGAGGCCACCCAGGGTGGCCTTTTCGGGTTGATCAGCCTGATCTCGGGCGGCAATCTCTCGCAATTCTCGATCTTCGCCCTCGGCGTGCTGCCGTACATCACGGCGAGCATCGTCATCCAGCTCCTGACCACTACCGTCCCCGCGCTGGAAAAGCTCAGCAAGGAGGGCGAGGAGGGCCGCAAGCGCATCAACCAGTACACCCGCTACGCGGCGGTGGGGCTGGGGACCATCCAGGCGCTGTTCTTCTCGCTGTACATCACCAGCAACCCGGCGTTCGTGGCAGTGGGCTGGGACCCCGGCGTCTTCACCGTCCTCGTGATGGTGCTGACGCAGGTGGCGGGCATTGCCTTCACCCTGTGGATCGGCGAGCGGATGACCGAGGTGGGCGTCGGCAACGGCATCAGCCTGATCATCACGGCGGGCATCATCGCCAACTACCCGCGCGAGATCGCCGCGACCGGGGAGCTGTTCCGCACCGATCAGGTGTCTCTGCTCCAGATCGTCGCCTTCGCCGCCGTCATCCTCGTGACCATCGCGGGCATCGTGTACGTCTACCAGGGCGAGCGCCGGGTGCCCGTGACCTACGCGCGGGCACGCGGCGGGGCACCGGGGGGCGCGGCGCGGAACCTCGGCGGGCAGGCTACCTGGCTGCCCATCAAGGTGAACCAGGCGGGCGTGATCCCGGTAATCTTCGCCTCGGCGATGCTGATCATCCCCAACCTGATCGGCAGCGCGACGACGACCCGCGCCCCGGCGGTGAACGCCTTCATCCAGACGTACCTGACCGTGGGCAGCCCGTGGTACATCGCGCTGGAGGCCCTGCTGATCTTCGGGTTCACGTACCTGTACAACAGCGTGCAATTCGACCCCCGGCGCATCAGCGAGCAACTGCGTGAGGCGGGCGGTTTCATCCCCGGCGTGCGGCCCGGCGCGCCCACCGCCGAGTTCCTGGGCGGCATCAGCAGCCGCCTGAGCCTGTGGGGCGCGGTCTTCCTCGTCGTCCTGACGGTGGTGCCGCAGCTCGTGCAGCGGGCGACGGGCATCTCGACCTTCCAGTTCAGCGGCACGGGCCTGCTCATCATCGTGGGTGTGGCGCTCGAAACGCTCAAGCAACTGGAGGCGCAGCTCACCGTCCGGCGCTACGACGGTTTCATCAGCAAGGGCCGCATTCGCGGTCGCCTGAACAACTGAACGTCCTCCGAATTCTGCCGCTCACCCCCACGGTGGGCGGTTTTTCGTGGCCTTGCTGGAGAGAAGGACAGGGCTGGGCAGGAACGTGCCGCATTTCACCCTTTCGCCCTATGCTGTACACCCAGAGGAGGCAGCAGTGATTCAACCGAAGAACAAGGTCGTGATCTTTCTCGGCCCGCCCGGCGCGGGGAAAGGAACCCAGGCCGAACGTCTCGCCCGCGAGCAGGGACTGACCAAGATCAGCACGGGCGACATTCTGCGCGACCACATCGCGCGCGGCACCGAACTCGGCAGGATGGTTCAGCCCATGCTCGACGCTGGACAACTCGTCCCCGACGCCATCCTGATCGCCCTGATCCGCGACCGCCTCGCCGGGATGGAACCCGTGCGCGTCATCTTCGACGGCTTTCCCCGCACGACCGCGCAGGCCGAGGCGCTCGACATGCTGCTGGAGGAACTGGGTGCCCCCGTGAGCGCTGTGCCCCTGCTCGACGTGCCCGACGAGACGCTGATCGAGCGCATCGTGGACCGTGGGCGGCAGGCGGCGGCGCGCGGCGAGGCGGCCCGCAGCGACGACACCGAGGAGGTCGCCCGCAAGCGCCAGCAGGTCTACCGCGAGCAGACCCAGCCCCTCATCGACCACTACGGGGCACGCGGCCACCTGCGCCCGGTGGACGGCGTGGGCAGCATGGACGAGGTGTACCGCCGCATCATGGCGACGATGCCCTGAGCCGGGGCCGCCGGGGAGGGGTGTGGGAGGATGAACGAGGAGCTGCGCGCTCGACTGCTCACGTGGATGGAGGAGGATCGGCGGCTCCGCTCCGGCCCTGTGGATGCCGACGCCTGGCTTGCCTTCGATTCGGCGTCCACGGTCTTCCTGCGGGAAGTGGTGGCCGCCCACGGCTGGCCCACCCGCTCCCTGGTCGGTGAGCAGGGGGCGACCGCCGCATGGCTCCTTGCCCGGCACTCCCCGGACCTGAGCGGGCAGAGGGAGGTGCTGGCCCTGCTGTGTGCCCTGCCGCCCGGCGAGGTGTCCCCGGCACACACCACTTTCCTGCACGACCGCATCTGCATCCGTGAGGGGAGGGGGCAGCGGTATGGAACACAGGTCCAGCCGGACGGCACGCCCTTTCCCCTGGAGCCGGGTGACGTGGACGAACGACGGGCCGCCGTGGGGTTGGAACCGCTCAGCTTATATCTTCGGCACCTCGAACACTGACTCGGGCGCGGGCAATAAAAAATCCGCCCCATCGGGCGATGATAAAAACAAGATACCCCGTTATACGCCGGAAGTCAAACTCATGCGGGGTGAGGTGGGTGCGACGGAAATTCCCTCCTCTATAACGTGCTTTTCCGGCTTGTTTACCCTCTCGGCACGTTCCACCCTATGCACGCCGCGCACGCACACTCCGCCCCGGCTTGACAACCCGCCCGCCGCCCCGTACTCTTCTTTCCGCTGGCCTCGGCCAGTGTTGGTCTGGTAGTACTGGTCCGGTAGTGTAGCGGTTAGCATATCTGCCTGTCACGCAGAAGGTCGCGGGTTCAAATCCCGTCCGGACCGCCAGAGGAGGGGGGAGCGAGGTGTGGATGCCTCGCTCCTCTTCGTTTGCAGGGCGACCAGCCGCCAGCTTCCAGCCATAGCGCCCTTGCTGGCGGCTGGCCGCTGGAAGCTGGTGGCTCCTCCCCAATTGCCATCCACGCCCTTACCCCGCGCCCGGCCTTGCCCTATCATGCCCCCCGGTTTCGCACGGCGTCCGTGAAGCGCGGCTCTTTGCCCCGTCCTCCGAACCCCGCGCACGGCGAGCCTACCCTACCCCGGAGGACGCCCCAATTGACGACTTCACCTTCCTTTTCTACCGCTGACGCCGCCGAACTGTACCAGGTGCCCAACTGGAGCGGCGGCTGGTTTCGCGTCTCGGACAAGGGCCAACTGGAGGTTACGCCCGCGCCCGGCCTCCACGCGCCGCTCCGGGCGATCATCGACGAGATCGTGGAGCGTGGCGAGAGCCTGCCCGTGATCCTGCGCTTTCCCCAGGTCCTCGCCGGACGCGTCAAGCACCTCAACGACGCCTTCGGCAAGGCCATCGCCGAGTACGGGTACACGGGGCACTACCAGGGCGTGTTTCCCATCAAGGTCAACCAGCGCCGCCTCGTCGTGGAGACGGTCGCCGCCGCCGGGTACGACTACGCGCACGGGCTGGAGGCGGGCAGCAAGGCCGAACTCGCCCTGTGCCTCGCCCAGCGGATGCACCCCGACGCCCTGCTGTGCTGCAACGGCTTCAAGGACGACGGCTTCATCAAGCTCGCCCTGTGGGGCCGCAGCCTGGGCAAGAACGTGGTCATCACGCTGGAGAAGTACAGCGAGTTGGACCGCGTGCTCAAGCAGGCCCGCGCGCTCGGCGTTAAGCCCGCCATCGGCGTGCGCTTCAAGCTCCACGCACGCGGCTCGGGCCAGTGGGAGGAATCCGGCGGCGATCAGGCGAAGTTCGGGCTGAACGCCTACGAACTCCTGCGGGTGGTCGAGCGGTTGCGCGAGGCGGACATGCTCGACTCGCTCGTGATGCTCCACACCCACATCGGATCGCAGATCACCGACATCCGCCGGGTCAAGATCGCCGTGCGTGAGGCCACCCAGACCTACGCGGGTCTCATCGCCGCCGGGGCGCAGCTCAAGTACCTCAACGTGGGCGGCGGCCTCGGCGTGGACTACGACGGCTCCAAGACCACCTTCTACGCCTCCATGAACTACACCGTGGGCGAGTACGCCGCCGACGTGGTGTACACGGTGCAGGAGACCTGCAAGGCGCGCGGCGTGCCCGAGCCGACCATCATCTCCGAGTCGGGCCGGGCGCTGACGGCCCACCACGCCGTCCTGATCATGCCCGTGGTGGACGTGACGGGGCCGACCCGCGACCTGGAGGAACTGGCCGCGCCGAACGAGGACAGCCACCAGATCGTCAAGGACCTCGAAGAAATCCTCGTCAACCTCAGCGCCCGCAACTACCGCGAGATGTACAACGACGCGGTGGGCGACAAGGGGACGCTGCACAACCTCTTCGACCTCGGCTACGTCACGCTCGACGACCGAGCGCGCGGCGAGGCGTTGTTCAACGCGATCCTCCGCAAGATCGCCAAGCTGATTCAGGGGGAGAAGTACGTCCCCGACGAGCTGGAGGACCTGCAAAAAGTCCTGGCCGACAAGTACATCTGCAACTTCTCGCTGTTCCAGAGCCTGCCCGACAACTGGGCGATCCAGGCGCTCTTTCCCATCGTGCCGGTGGACCGCCTGAACGAGAAGCCCACCCGTCAGGGCACCATCGTGGACATCACCTGCGACAGCGACGGCAAGATCGAGAAGTTCATCGACCTGCGCGACGTGAAGGCTACCCTGCCCCTGCACGAGCCGGGCGGGCGACCCTACTACCTCGGCGTCTTCCTGATGGGCGCGTATCAGGACGTGCTCGGCAGCGCGCACAACCTCTTCGGCAAGGTGAGCGAGGCGCACGTCACCGTCCGTCCCGGCGGGAAATACCACCTCGACCTCTTCGTGCGCGGCCAGAAGGCCCGGCGCATGATCGAGAGCATGGGCTATGAGGAAGTGATGCTCCGCGACTCCATTGAGGACCAGACCGACGCCGCCCTCAAGCTGGGCACCCTGACCCCCGAGCAGGAGAACGAACTGCTGGAGGACTACGGCGAGGAACTGCTGGGCTACACCTATCTGGAGTACGAGGAGGGCTGAGCGCGGGGCGGGGGAGAGGGGCGGCTTGAGAGGGTGGGGCCGCCCCTTCGCCTGTCATCATGATGAAATGACGGATGCAAATGCCGTAATTGACGAGGTTCAGTTGCGCCTACTGCGAATGGCAGCCAACCCTCCCCTTCGTTTCGAAAATACGACGCGCGCCAATGCATCTCGCTATATGGAGCAACTCTGGACCTTCGAGGGCTTTTCCGAGGCTGCGGTGTGGGAGCGGAGGAGCGCGCAGGAGGGCGTTTGCCGGAGGTCTACCGAACGTTTCTCCTGCGGATGGGCCGCAAGTCGGGAGAGTTGTTTCGTGGCAGCGACCTGCTTGACCTCGACCGCCCCGAGGAGACGGACGAGGTGGTCCGGGAGATTTTGAATGAGTCACCTGGCTTCGTGTTGCCGCCTCGCGCCCATGTGCTGCTGACGCATCAGGGCTACAGCTTGCAATACACCGTGGCAGAAGGTGGGTTTGACACGCCCGCGTGGTGGTTGAGCGAAGGGGAGACGGAACCGGGAGGTCATGCCCAATCCTTCGCTGAACTGCTCGACCAGGAACTTCAATTGATGGAGAAACTGCATCACGACCAGCACGGAACAGGAGGGCACTTTCTGGAGGTGGGAGAGGGATACCTACGCGAAACTCATCCTGCGCGTGTGAGCGAAGAGCGGCCTCTCGACCAACCCGAGCGTTTTGTTGAGGCAGGAGAATCTTTGTCGTCCTCTGGAGAGCTTTTTCGCAAATCTCTGGGCAAGTTGAATTCAGAGGAGAAGTAAGTTCTCCTATCGAGTAGCGCAAAGTTCCCTAGCCCCCTCTGCCCCCTCCTCCCCGCGCTACCCTGTGCCCCATGCCTGACCCCCTTCTCACGCTGGACATCGAAAAACTCGTCGCCGGGGGGTTGGGTCTCTCGCGGGACGAGTCCGGCGTGGTGCTCGTGCGCGGGGCGCTGCCGGGCGAGCGGGTGCTGGCCGCCGTGCGCGCGGGCCGGGGCGTGCGCCAGGGCGTGACGCGCGAGGTGCTGGAGGCAAGTCCCGACCGGGTGGAGGCCCCCGACCTCCCCACCGTGGACCTCGCCCACGCGAGCTACCCAGCGCAACTGCGCTTCAAACGCGCCCTCGTGGAGGAGGCCCTGAGCCGCATCGCCAAGCTGCGCCATCCCGTCGCGGGGACGGTGCCCAGCCCGCGCGAGTGGCACTACCGCAATACGGCCCAGTACCTCGTGACGCCGCAGGGCCTCGCCTACCGCGAGCGCCGGGGCAAGGAGCCACAGGCTGTGGGCCAGGACCCCCTCGTGATGGAGGCCATTCAGACGGTGATGGACCGCCTCGACCCCGAACGCCTCGATCCGGCGACCGAGGTGGCCTTCCGCGCGAGCCGCCTGACGGGGGAGGTCGTCGCCGCGCTGATCGGACCGGGGGAGCCGAAAGTCTTTCTGCGGGCCTCCGATCACCTGATGGACGCCGGAGTGGTCGGCGTGAGCCTCGCCCAGCCGTCGGGGCGGCGCTTCGGGGCGGGGGTGCGCCTCATCGCGGGCGAGGGCGAGATTCGGGAGGAGTTCGGGCGGGTGCAGGTCAGCGTGTCCGCGACGGGCTTCGCGCAGGTGAATCCGGAGGCGGCGGGGCTGGCCTACCTGCGTGCGGCGGAACTGGCGGGGAAGGGCACGCACGCGGTGGACCTGTACGGCGGGGCCGGGGCCATCGGGCGGCACCTTTCTCCCAACTTCACGCGGGTGACGGTGCTGGACTCCTCCCCGGAGGCCCTGTCACGCGGGCGGCAGGACGTGGCCGTCAGCGGCGAGCGCAACGTGACCTACCGCTCGGGCGATGCGGCCCGCTTCTCCGAACTCGGCACCGACGTGATCGTGGTGGACCCGCCCCGTGCCGGACTGGAGGCCGAGGCCCGCGACCACATCCACGCCAGCACCGCCGACCGCCTCGTGTACGTGAGCTGCGATCCGGCGACCTGGGCGCGTGACGTGGGCGACCTCACCCGGCGCGGCTGGAAACTCGGTTCCGTTACGCCGCACGACTTCTACCCGCAGACGAGCCACGTGGAAGTGGTGAGCGTGCTGGAGCGGTAGGCATGAGGGGGAGTTGGGGGCACGGTTGCTGGATGCCAGGCCCGTTTCACCCCCTCCCAGCCTCCCCCCTCAAGGGGGAGGAGTTGAAAAGCCCAAGCCATAGCCGCCCAATCCCCTAACGCCTAACCCCTGTCCCCTCTCCCCTGAGCCACCCCTCCCCCTGCTACCCTCACCCCATGCTGGACGTTCTGGTGGTGGGTGGCGGGCTGGCGGGTCTGACGGCGGCGCGGGTGCTGACGCAGGCCGGGCAGCGGGTGCGCGTGGTGGAGGCGGCGGACCATGTGGGCGGGCGCGTGCATTCGCGGGTCGTGGACGGCTTCACGCTGGAGGCGGGGTATCAGGTGCTCTTCCCCTCCTACCCGGCGGTGAAGCGGCATCTCGACCTCGCGGCGCTCGACCTCGTGCCCATTCCACCCGCCGCCGTGGTGCGCCGGGGCGCGCGGGCCGACGTGCTGGGCGACCCCATCCGCGACCCCGGCGGGCTGCCGAGCACCCTGACCACCCGTGTGCTGCCCCTCGGAGACAAGCTGCGCGTCGTGCGCCTCGCCTCCCGCCTGCGCGTGCCCCCGCCCCACACGCTCCTGAACGGCCCGGACGAGACCACCGAGAGCTACCTGCGGCGGCAGGGCTTCAGCGAGGCGGCGCTGGACCGCTTCTTCCGGCCCTTCTTCGGGGGCATCTTCCTGCGGCGCGACCTCCAGACGAGCGCGCGGCTGTTTCGCTACTACTTCCGCATGCTCATGGAAGGCGGCGCGGCCCTGCCCCGGTCGGGTATCGGTGCCCTGCCCGCCCAACTCGCGCGGGACGTGGACGTGACGACGGGCGTGCGCGTCACCCGGCTCGTGCCGCAGGAGGGGGGCCACCTCGTCGCCATCACCTCCGCCGGGGAGATCGACGCCCGGCAGGCCATCGTCGCCACCGACCCGGACGCGGCGCAGGCCCTCACGGGGGAGAGATTGACGCGCGGCAGCCTGGGCAGCACGTACCTCTATTACGCCTCGGCCACCGTGCTGGACACCCAGCCCCGCCTCCTGCTGAATGCTGAGGGCGGCCTGATCAACAACGCGCAGTGGCTCAGCAACGCCATCCCCGAGCGGGCACCCGAGGGTCAACATCTCCTCGCCGTGTCCGTCCTCGGCCTGCCTGAGCTGGACGACGACGCGCTCGACGCCCGCGTGCGCGGTGAGCTGGGGCGCTGGTACGGCGAGGGCGTCCGGCACCTCCACACCCTGCACGTCGAGCGCATCCGGCACGCGCAGTACCCGCAGCCGCCCGGTTACGCCGCCACTCTCGCCGGGCACGCCACCCGCCTCCCCGGTGTGTATCTCGCCTCCGAGGTCACGTCCGCGAGCAGCATCCAGGGCGCGATGGAGAGCGGGGAGCGGGCCGCCGCCATCGTGCTGGGGGACCTCGCGGGCATGAGCCGTCCGCGCGGGGCGTGAGGGTCGGCAAGTTTGCACCCCGAGAAATGAACGTTCCATCAGGCTGAGGGGGTGCGACGCCTCCTGCCCGCCTTCCTCGGCCTGAGCCTGCTGCTGACCGCGTGTCCCGGTACACCCCCGCCGACCGTCAGCGTCTCGCAGGACGACCGGGTGCTTCGGGGGAGTTGGGTGGGCGAGTTGGTGGAGTCGGTCTCCGTGAGCGACCTCGCGGTGGGCGGGGGACGGGTCTACCTCCTCGACGGCTCGAACTGGGAGCGGAGGCGGCTGCTCGTCCTCGACCTCGCCAGCGGTGCCCGCCTCGCCTCTCTGCCGCTGTCGGAGGCCTATGCGCTCGCCTACCGGGGCGACGGCGTGCTGGTCGTGTTGGGCGACGGTCGGCTCACCCTTCACGACCCCGTGACGCTGGAGGTCCGCGAGACCCACACCGTCGCGGGAAATAGCCTCAGCCTGGACGGCGAGATCGTCATTGGCTGGTCCAGCAGTCCTCTGCGGCGGTCCTCCACACGGACGGGCGAGCCTCTGCCGACCGTCCCGCCTGCCACGTACCTCTCCGATACGTCGGGCGACACGAACTGGTGGCTCATCGGGGGCCGCGCCGTGCGGGCGAGCGACGGCCAGAGCGCGGGCGGCACGAGCGCCCACGGCAATCCCTGCCGGGTCACGCAGGGCCTCCAACCCGTCAGCATCGAGAGCGCCCCGAGCGGGCGGGTGCTGCTGGGCTTCAGCGATGGCGTGGTCGAACTGCGCGAGGCGGACGGCACGCTGGTCCGGGCGTTCACCGTCTCCGGGAATTGCCTTCCGGTTCAGGACCTGCGGCGGGTGGGGGAGGGGGTGGCCTTCCTGACCAATGGGGGGTCGGCCCAGGATGGGGAGGCGGGTGTGCTGGACCTCTCAACTGGGACGGTGGGGACCCGTCAAAACCTACCCGTGGCCGACTCGTATGGGTCCCGCCTCACGTCCGACGGCGTGTTCCTGAACAGCCACCGCCCGGATATCGCCCGGTACGAGATCGGCTTCCAGCCCTGGGTCTCCCCCCGCTGGGCGCTGGCGCTGGAGGGCCGCCGCCTGACCCTCGACGTGGAGACGACGCGCCGGGACGACCACACCGCCGACGTGACGGGCACGGCAACGGTGGATGGGCAGTCCCTCCGGGTGGCGGGAACCCTGACGGGTGGGGGAGTCCTGTTCGCGCAGTGGTCCATAGCGTATCCCACCCTGGCCTCTGACTTGACGCTGGTTGATGGTTCGGAGGAGGTCGGCACCCTCTCCAGCTCGGTCACGGTGTTCGGTGACACGGGCGACGCTGGCGCGAGTCCGCAGCCGCCCGCCTACCACGTCACGCTCAACCTGGAGGAAGGGCAACACGACTACACGGGCGAACTGCGCCGTCCCTGACCCGTTGGCCTATCCTCCCCCCATGACTGCTCGCCTCGATCATCTCGTCGTCGCCGCGCGCACATTGGGGGAGGGCCGCGCGTGGCTCGAAGGCCGCCTGAATGTGCCCACTCAGCCCGGTGGTGAGCATGAGCGGTTCGGCACCCACAACGTCCTGCTGTCGCTCGGCCCTATGGCCTACCTGGAGGTCATCGCCGTCAACCCGCAGGCCCCCGCGCCGACGCGCCCGCGCTGGTTCGGCCTCGATACGCCGGAGGTGCGTGAGCGGCTGGAGGACGGTCCCCTCCTCCTCCACTGGGTCGCGCGGGTGGACGGGCTGGAGGGGCTGAACCTCGCCCCCTTCGGTGAGGCGCTGGACCTCTCACGCGGCGAGAACCACTGGACCCTGACGGTGCCAGAAACCGGTTCTCTCCCCGGCGGTGGCGTGCGCCCCAGCCTGATCGTGTGGCACACGCCGCCCCCGCCAACCCGCCTGCCCGACGCGGGGGTGCGCCTCCTGACCCTGCGCCTCGGCACGCCCGATCCGGACGGCCTGCGCGACACGTTGAATGCGCTGGACCTCGTGGGGGACGTGGAGGTCTACGAGGCCCCGCAGCCCGAGCTTCAGGCCATGCTGGAGACGCCGGAGGGGCCGATGACGCTGTGAGGGTGAGGGGACGGGTCAGCGTTGGGAATACGTCCCCTCCTGACTCACCCGCGCCGGTCGCTTCCGGTGGAGCAGCGCCGCCGCCAGGAGTCCCGCCACGAAGCCGAACAGGTGCGCCTCCCACGAGATCAGGGGGTTCGTCGGCAGCACGCCCCAGATCGCCCCGCCGTACAGGAACACGGCGACGAGGGCGATGACGACGGCGGCGGGTGTCCGCTCCCACCATCCCACCCCGATGAGGTAGGCGAGGTAGCCGAACACGAGTTCCGAGGCCCCGAGATGCAGGCTGCCCCCGCGCCCGAACAGCCACACCAGTCCCCCGCCGACGACCACGATCAGGAGGGTCGCCACCAGAAAACGCCACACGCTCCGCACCGCGCTCATGAAGGCGAGGACCGCCAGCGGCGCGGTGTTCGCCAGCAGGTGCCCGAAGCCGCCGTGCAGGAAGGGCGCGGTCAGAATGTTCTCCACGCTGGACAGGTCACGCGGAAGGATGCCGTACTGATCGAGCGCCCCACCGAACACGAACTGGTCGAGGGTCTCCTGCACCCACACCCCGCCCACGAGCAGCGCCGTCAGCAGCGCGGCGAGAACGGGCTGGGGCCGACGGCGGAGGCGAACCGGGCCGGGGGGAGGAGGGCGCACAGGTTCAGTTTGACCCAAACGGATGAGGGCCAAAGCGAGGCGGGAAGGCTTCCTGCTCTGGCCTCCCCGCCCGCTTCTGCTCATCGCCCCGTCTTGCTGATCGCTGAGAGCTGACGGCTGACCGCTCCCGGCTACCCCGCCACCCGCCCCCTCAGCGCCCCCTGCTCCTGCAAATACTCCGCGATCTGCACGGCGTTCAGGGCCGCGCCCTTGAGAAGCTGGTCGCCCGCCACGAAGAGGTCCAGCCCGCCGTCGAACACGAGCGAGGAGCGGATGCGCCCCACCTCCACGTCGTACTTGCCGCTGGCCGTGAGGGGCATGGGGTAGAGCTTGGAAGCCGGGTCGTCGCGGACCTCCACGCCCGCCGCCGCCCGCAGCACCTCGCGCGCCTGCTCGGGCGTGGCGGGGCGTTCCAGCTCCAGCGTGATCGCCTCGCTGTGCGTCCGCAGGGTGGGGATGCGGACCGCCGTGCAACTGATCCTCAACGAGTCGTCGCCGATGATCTTGCGCGTCTCCCAGACGACCTTCATCTCCTCCTTCGTAAAGCCGTTGTCCCCGAAGGCGTCGATGTGCGGGATGACGTTGAAGGGGATGGGGTGCGCGAATACGTCGGCGCTCGCCTCCTGCCCGTGCAGGACCCGGTGCGTCTGCGCGAGGAGTTCGTCCATGCCCTTCTGGCCCGCGCCGCTCGTCGCCTGGTAGGTGGAGACGATCATCCGCCTCACCCCGAAGGCCCGGTGCAGCGGGGCGACCGCGACGACGGCGATTGCGGTTGTGCAGTTCGGGTTGGCGATGATGCCCCTGTGCCCCAGCGCCGCCTCCCCGTTCACCTCGGGCACGACGAGGGGCACGTCCGGGTCGAGGCGGAAGGCGCTGGAGTTGTCGATCACCACCGCGCCGCCCGCCACCCACGCCGGGGCGAGGGCCTTGCTGATGGACCCGCCCGCCGAGGCCAGAATCACGTCGGCGTCGATGGCCCCCTCGGGCGTGGCGCGCACCGTCAGTTCACCGCCGCCAAAGGGCAGTTTCGTCCCCGCCGAGCGCGGGCTGGCGTAGAGTTGCAGCTCGTCCATCTTCAAGGTGCTGCTCTCCAGCACCCGCAGGAGTTCGTGCCCGACCGCCCCCGTCGCCCCTACAATCGCTACGCGCATCCTCGTTGCCTCCTTAAAAGAAAAACTCCGCCACGCGGCGTTCGCGGGCGGCTGCTTGGTGCGGGCCGCCCTCACGGAATGGTGGTCGTGTGGCGGTGCATGGGGGCACGGTATAGGGCGCGGGGGCAGGGGTCAAGGGGGCGGGCTAGGGAGGTCGTTGGGTCCGCTCTTCTATGGCTCGGATGGCCGCGCGTGCGGCCTCAGCTATAGGAAAGCCCTCGTAGTCGCAGCCGGAGTCATGTTGCTCAGCGTGCTGGAGTGCGGGCAGGCCGCTTTCATCCCCGACGATTCCCAGACTTTCAGCAGCAATAAACCTCACGTCGGCGTCTTTGTCATGAACGAGGGTATGAGCGAGGAGTAGAATAGCGTGGGAACCAGGATGCTCGGCTAGATTACGGCAAGCAGCCCATCGCCAGCCGGATTCAGGCTGCAAAAGCAGCTCTTCTAGAAAGATGATCGGGTCGCGGTCCTTGAGATTCAAGATGGCGCGGAAGGCTCGTGAGCGCAAAAGTGGATTAGAGCCTCCATTACCTCCACCTTTGAACACAAGATGTTGAAGGAATGAGTAGACTTCTGGACTGTCAAGTGTGTTGATAAAGTCAAAGGCTAGCCACTCGATATCATTTTCTACATCGTTCTGCCACGGCTCCATGTCTGGCTCTAGTTGAGGCTCGAAGCTCAAATGCTCAATGATTCTGGCTTTGGTCTTCTCGTCAAGCATGAACTGAGTGCGCGTGGGTGAAATGGAGGTGGCGAGACGCCCTCATCTCTTCTTCCGCAAAAAAGACAGCCACCCCGCGCGCTCGGGCTGACGCGCGGGGGCGAAGTCCTCCAGCTTGATCTCGGCCTCGGGGTGGGGGGCGGGGGTCCAGTCCCCGGCGTCGGTGGCGATCAATCCGCCGAAGCGTCCGGCGGCATACAGCGCGTGGGCGTGTTCCTGCTCGGCGGTGAGGGCGCGCGGGTCGGCGAGGGCCTCGAGCATGGCCTGGAGGGCGTCGTCCTCGCAGGTCCACTGCCCCCGCGCGAAGGTGGCCTCCTTGCCGTAAATCCGAATCCTGGCGGGCATGATGGCTCCGGGCCGAACGGGCTGACCACCGTCCGGGCTTGTCAATGGCGGTGACAGGCCTCAGGATACCGCGCCCGCCTACGGGGATCACGTGCATGGGTCGGGAGGGTCGCCCGTCGCCAGTGACCCGTCGCCAGAGAAGTCCCGCCCTACTTCGGCTCGCCCAGCCGCCGTTCGTTGCCCGCCTGGAGGCGGCGCATGTTGTCCCGGTGCTGCCAGATCAGCAGCGCGGCGAGGCCGGTGACGATCCCGGTGAGCCACACGGGCTGGGCAGTGACGAGGGCGAGGAGGACGGCGGCCACGGCCCCGAGGATGCTTCCGGCGGAGACGAAGCGGGTGAGGGCCACGGTCGCCACGCCGATGACGAGCATTCCCACGCCGAGGACGGGGGCGGCGGCGGTAATCGCCCCGAAGCTGGTGGCGACGCCCTTGCCGCCGCGCCAGCCGAGAAAGGGGCTGAAGTTGTGGCCGAGGACGGCGGCGACTCCGCACAGCACCGCCGGGAGGGGGTCGAGGCCGAGGGCGCGGCCCAGCCATACGGCGGCGGCCCCCTTGAGCACGTCGAAGAGGGCGACCGCGAGCGCGGGAGCGGCCCCGAGCGAGCGCAGGACGTTGGTCGCGCCGCTGTTGCCGCTGCCGACCCGCCGGATGTCCACCCCGCGCGCCCGCGCCACCCACGCGGCGGCGGGCAGCGAGCCGAGCAGGTAGGACAGGACCAGCGCCAGCGGGACAGTGAGGATCACGGGCCTGATTGTACGGGGCGGACTGTGGTTCGGGCGGTTGAGGTGAGGCGGATGGAGCATCCCCCTTCTCAACGCCTGAGATGAAGTGTGGATCGGGTGGTTGAGGCGTTCTCGCCGTCTGGCAGGAGGCAAGCGTGGCTCGCCACCCCTCCCCCCGATCCTCTGCTTCGCAGCTCTCGGAGTCGCCCGCAAGGGGAGAGGGAGATAAAGCACATGGAGGACGCTCACTTTTTATCGCCCATCAAGCGTTCCCAGGGGAGCGCCGCAGGTGGTGGGGGGAGGAATGGACTGGAGGCCATGTCTCCTCGATGCCTCAAGGGAAGATCAGTGAACGTTGAGTTTTTGTCACGCTCGGGTCAGCCCCGGCCCGCTAGGGTGAACGTCATGCCCGCCCCCGCCCCGTCCCCGGATGCCGAACGGTTCGCCGCCCTGCGCCGCTCCTTGATCCCGGACGCGCTCCCGGAGGAGGCCTTCGACCGCCTCGCCACCCTCACCGCGCAGGTGCTCGGGGTGCCCAGCGCCCACGTGACCCTGACGGACGGGGCGCGGCGTTTCCGGGGAGCCAGCCACGGCACACAGGGGGTGGCGTGCGGGGAGAGCCTGTGCGCGCACCCGGCCCCCCCGGACGAGGTGTTCGTGATCGAGGACCTCCGGGCCGACCCACGCTTCGCCGCTCACCCGGAGGTCGGCGCGGGGTTGCGGATGTACGCGGGGGCACCGCTCGTCACGCCGGACGGGCAGACGCTGGGTGCCCTGTGCGTCTTCGACACGCGGGTGCGGGGCCTCGACGGGCGGGAGCGTGAGCTGCTGCGCTCGCTCGCCCGGCTCGTGGCGGACGAACTCGACCTGCGCCTCACGACCCTCGAACTCGCCCGCGCCCGCGACCACGCGACCACCCTGCACGACCTCGCGGAGCTGATGCACGCGGCGCAGCACGACGGCCTCGACCCGGCGCAGACGGCGGAGCGTGCCCTGACGCTGCTCCACGCCCGGATGCGGCTGGAGTGGTCCGGGCTGGTGCGCCTCACCCCGGACGGCCCCGACGTGCTGCACGACCACACCACCACGCGCGGCGAGACGTTCCGGGCGGTGGCCCGCCAGCAGGTGTCCCTGAAGGGCAGCCGGGTGTGGGACGCCCTGACGCGGCACGAGCACGTCTTTCTGGACGACTACTCGGTGGAGGGGAGCGCCTACCCGCACCTGATCGCGGCGGGGCTGCGGAGCGCGGCGTGGCTGTACCTGCGGGGCGGGTCGGATGGCTCGCCCTACGTGCTGGCCCTCGCCCGCCTCGACGAACCCGCCGTCTGGACGCCCGACGAGCGCACGCTGCTGGAGGCGGCGGCCCGGAGCGTGAGCGTGGCGCTGGACCGCGCCGCCCACGTCCGCTCGCTGGAACGCGCGGCCCTCACCGACCCGCTGACCGGCCTGGGCAACCGCCGCGCCCTCGACGAGGCGCTGGACGAGGCGGGGCACCAGCACGCGGAGGCGGGGGAGGGCTACGTCCTCGCCGTGGTGGACCTCGACGGCATGAAGCGCGTGAACGACGAGCGCGGCCACGCGAGCGGCGACGACCTGCTGCGCGCCTTCGCCGACGCGCTCCGGACCCACGGCGTGCGCGCCTACCGCCCCGGCGGGGACGAGTACACCCTGCTCCATGTCGCTCCCCCTGACCGCCGGGCCGCCCGTCAGGCCCTCGTCGCGCTGGTGGCCGGGGCGGAGCGGCGGGTCCGGGACCTCGGCTACCCCGCCAGCGCCTCGGTCGGTGTGGCCGCCGTTCCCGACGACGCCCCCGACGCCACCACCGCCCTGCGGACCGCCGACAGCCGCATGTACGCCCAGAAACGCGCCCACCTGCCCGCCCGTGAGGGGAGAGAGGAGTAGGGAAGGGCAACGGGGACGGCGAGACTCACGGGGCTGCTGGTGGAGGTCGGGCGGGAGGCAGCATGAGCGACCACGGGTGCAGTGAGGAGGAAGGTGCCTTGATCTTCGCACTCTGCTTGTGACGCCGTGTTCGCTCACCCCCTCCTGACTTCCCCCTCAAGACGCTTGACATGCAATGCGAGGGCAGCGTCCCAGATGTGTTTTTTTCTTCATCTCCCCTTGCGAGTGACTCGTAGAGCTGCGAAGCAGAGGGCTGGGGAGAGGGGTGACGAGCAACGCTCGTCCTTCTGCCAGAGGACAAATACGCGTCTTCTCAATCCTCAATTCGTGTCGGGCGTTCGTGGCGAGGAATCTGCGCTGCCCCTCTCATGAATGCGGCGCACGCGGGGGAAAGCCTCTCACGTCAAGCCTTCGATCCTTTCTGGTGACTGCCAACTGGCGACCCTGCCCCACTCTCCCCCCGTCGGCGGACGCCCGCCCCGCCCCGCGCCCGCTACCCTGCGGGGCATGACCGCCTTGCTGCTCGATCACGTCGCTATCGCCACGCCCGACCTGGAGACCGGGAGCGCCCCCTACACGGCGCTGGGACTCAGGCCGGAGGGACCCGACGAGGAGGTCACGTCGCAGGGCGTGCGTGTGCGCGCCTTCGTGGTGGGGGAGAGCCTGATCGAGCTGCTCGCGCCGACGCGCCCGGACAGCCCCATCGCCGCCTTCCTGACGCGGCGCGGGCCGGGCCTGCACCACACGGCCTACCGGGTGGGTGACCTGGAGGCCGAGATGGAACGGCTGCGCGGCGAGGGTGCCCGCTTCCTCTCGGATGGGCCGATGCTGGGGCGCGCGGGGACGCGGGTGGCCTTTCTCCATCCGAAGTGGGGGGCGGGCACGCTGATCGAACTCGTGGAGCATCCGGGCGGGGATCATGTGGGCGGGGGGCACGCTTGACCCGCCGCGCGAGGCCGCTGTGGTGGCTCCCCGCCCTGGGCGCCATGGCGGCGATCTGGTGGCTGAGTTCGGGGGCCGACACGCCGGGGCCGCCCCTGCCCCACCCGCTCGACTGGGCGGCGCACTTCACGGCGTACCTCATCCTGAGCTTCTGCGTGGCGCGGGCGACGGGGCGGCGGGGCGGGGCGCTCGTTCTCGCCGCGTGGTTCGGGGCCGTGGACGAGGTGCATCAGGCATTCGTGCCGGGGCGGGAGGCGGGCGTTACCGACTGGCTCTTCGACGTGGCGGGCGCGTGGATGGGGGCGCTGGTGGCCGTGCCCGGCCCGGTGCGCGGGCGGTCCCGGCCTGTCCCAGTTCTGTCAGAGCCGCATGGTTAGCCTGGGGACATGACCCATGCCGCCCGCCCTGTCCCGGCCCCGAACATCGGACATGTTCCGTCGGGAAGTGGGGCGGCGGTGCAGGCCGCGCTGGAGGGCCTCGACCGGGTGATCCTCGGCAAGCCCCGGCCCGTGCGGCTGGCGCTGGCGTGTCTGCTGGCGCGCGGGCACCTGCTCATCGAGGACCAGCCGGGCGTCGGCAAGACCACGCTGGCACACGCCCTCGCGCGCACGCTGGGGCTGGACTTCCGCCGGGTGCAATTCACCGCCGACCTGCTGCCCGCCGACCTCCTCGGGGTGAGCATCTGGGACGCCCGCGCGGGAGGCTTCCAGTACCACCCCGGCCCCGTCTTCTCGCAGCTCCTCCTCGCCGACGAGATCAACCGCGCGACCCCCCGCACCCAGAGCGCGCTGCTGGAGGCGATGGAGGAGCGGACCGTCAGTGAGGGCGGCGTGACCCGGCCCCTGCCCGAGCCGTTCTTCGTGATCGCCACCCAGAATCCGGGCGCGTTCGTGGGCACCTCGCCGCTGCCGGAGGCGCAGCTCGACCGCTTCCTCCTCACGGTGACGCTGGGCTACCCCGACCCGCGCGCCGAACGCCTCCTGTTGGAGACGGGGGGCAGGGCGGCAATGGCGCGCGACCTGCCCGCCGTCCTCGGTCCCGCCGCCCTGCTCGCCGCCCAGCGCGAGGTGGACGACGTGTACGCCGCGCCCGCCCTGCTCGACTACCTGCAACTCCTCGCCCGCGCGACCCGCGAACACCCGGCCCTGGCGAGCGGCCTCAGCCCCCGCGCCCTGCTCGCGCTCCTCGCCGCCTCGCGCGCCTGGGCCTTCCTCGCGGGCCGCCCGATGGTCCTTCCCGAGGACGTGCAGGCCGTCTTTCCCGCCCTCTGCGCCCACCGCCTGCCGACCCGCGATCCCGGCGCGCGGGTGGGGGAGGTGCTGGCGCGGGTGCTGGCGGAGACGCCGATTCCTTGAGGCGGCCAGCGGCCAGCTTCCAGCCGCCAGCAAGAGACGGGGCTGAGCGTCCGGTGTTCTGCCTATGAGACGGCCTCTCCAGAGTTCCCCACCTGCCGCCGAACGCGACGGGTTCTCCAACCGCCTGCGCCCGACGCGGCTGGGGGTCGCCTTCCTGGGGCTGATCGTGCTCACCCTGATCGGGTGCGTGAACTACGGGCTGAGCCTCGGCTACGGGGTGACGTTCCTGCTCGGCGGCGTGTGGGTGGTCACGGCGACGGGGGTGAGCCGTGCGGGGCGGGCGCTGCGGGCCACGCTCACCCCTCCCGGCGAGGCGGTGGCGGGGGGCACGGCGACCTTCACGGCGGTCGTGACGAGCACGGGACCCGCCTCCCTCGCGGCGGTGTGGGTGGGCGGGCGCGGCAGCCCGGAGGCGCGGGGGCACGTCCCGGCGGGCGGACAGCTTCGCCTCACGCTGCCCGTGCCCACGCCGACGCGGGGAAGGCTGACCCTTGCGCGGCCCCGCGTGGTGGCCCTCGACCCCCTCGGGCTGTGGGAGGTCACGCGGCCCCTGCCCGTGCCGGAGGCACTGACGGTGTTTCCCGCCCCGGAACCCGGTGCCCCATCGCCCCCACCGCGCCCCGCCGCCGGGGAGGGGGAGGGTGGCCGCCGCGCCCCCGGCGACGAGGAGTTCAGTGGCCTGCGCGCCTACCTGCCCGGCGACTCGCCCCGGCGGGTGTCGTGGCGGCACGCGGCCCGCACGGGCACCCTCCTCACCCGCGAGACGGACGCGCCCGTGGGGACGGCGGCGATGCTGGACTGGGCGGACACGGCGGCCCTGGGAGACCCAGAGGCCCGGCTCGCGCGCCTCGCGGCGTGGGTGGGGGCGGCGCGGCGGGCGGACACCCCCTTCGGGCTGACGCTGCCCAGCGTGGCCCTTCCGGTCGGACGGGGGGAGACGCAAGCGCGGGCGGCCCTGACGGCGCTGGCGCTGCACGGCACGCCCCCCACCCCCACACAGGGACGACGCGTGAAGACCGTCCCACCCCTGCCCGGCGGACCGCTCCGCCTGACCCTCCTCGCGCTCGCGGTGGCCCTCGCGCCCGTCGCCCCGCGTCAGCCCGTGTGGGCGACCCTGGGGCTGGTGGCGGTGCTGGGGTACGCCGCCGCGCGCACCCTCCCGCGCTGGAACCGTCTGCCCGCCGTCCTCGCCCCTCTGCTGGCCCTTCTGGCGGTTGGGTCGGCGGCGCTCCTCAACTCCCAGTACGGCACCCTGCTGGGGCGGGATGCGGGCACGGCCTTCCTCGCCCTCCTCGTCGCCATGAAGGCCGCCGAGACGCGCACCGTCCGCGACGCCCGGCTGCTCGCCCTCCTCGGTGTGTTCGTGACGCTGACGCACTTCTTCTTCGGGCAGGGACCGCTCGCCGCCGTCCACGCGGGGCTGAGCGTCCTGCTGCTCCTCGGGGCGCTGGTGGGGTGGACGGCCCTCCCCGGCCCGGCGGTGGTCCGGCCCCTGCGCGTGGCGGCTGGCGTGACCGCGCGGGCTGCGCCGCTCGCGCTCGTCCTCTTCGTCCTCTTTCCCCGGCCCGATGGCCCGCTGTGGCAACTTCCCGTGCAGTCGGGCGCACAAACGGGCCTCGCCGACCGCATCCGCGCGGGGGAGTTCGGCACCCTCGCCCAGAGTCCGGCGGTCGCCTTCCGCGCGGACTTCGGGGGGGCCGTGCCCGCTCCCGCCGAACGCTACTGGCGCGGCCCCGTCTACGAGGCCTACGACGGCGCGGAGTGGACCCAGGTGCGCCTGCGCGGCCCCTCCCCGAGCGTGGAGGTTTCTGGGCCGACCCTCACCTACACTCTGACGCTGGAGCCGGGCAGCGGGCCGTGGCTCACCGCGCTCGACGTGCCCACCGCCCTGCCACCGAACGTCTTCCTGACGAGTGCCTTCCAGGCGGTCAATCCCCGGCCCGCCACCTCCCGCACCCGCTACGCCTTCCAGAGCCGCGCCGCCCGCCTCGGCGTGACGGAGAGCCGGGAGCGCCTGGAATTCAACTTGCGGCTGCCCGACGGAGAGAGTCCGCGTGCCCGCTCTCTCGCGGCCCAGTGGCGCTCGCTGACACCGGAGGCACGGGTGGAGGCCGCCCTCGCCTACCTGCGCTCGGGCGGCTTCACCTACACCCTCCAGCCGCCGACGCTGCCCGAACGGGACCGGGTGGATGCCTTCCTCTTCGGCACCCGGCGCGGCTTCTGCGAACACTACGCCTCGGCCTTCGCGTTCCTGATACGTGCGGCGGGGCTGCCCGCCCGCGTGGTCGGCGGCTACCTCGGCGGCGAGGTCAACCCCGACGGCGGCTACCTCATCGTGCGGGCACAGGATGCCCACGCCTGGGCCGAGGTCTGGCTCCCCGGCCAGGGCTGGGTGCGGGTGGACCCCACCGCCGCCATCGCCCCCGCGCGGGTGAATGCCGGGCTGGCGACCGCCCTTACCACGCCGACCGCTCAAGCTGCTCCCCCGCCGACGCCCCTGCGCCGGGCGGCGTTGCGATTGGACGCCCTCCAGACCCGCTGGAATACGTGGGTCGCTGGGTACGACGGCTCGCGGCAACGTGACCTCTTCACCAGCGTGGGGGTGGGCCGGGTCGGAGGCGTCCCGTACCTCGCGCTCGGGGCCGGGTTGCTCCTGCTCGCGCTGCTGCCCGCCCTGCTGGCCGCGCGTTCCCGCCCCGCCGACCCCGCCGCCCGCCTGCTGGACGATCTCGCCCGCCGCCTGCGCCTGCCCCGCGCCCCCGGCGAGACGGCGAGCGCCTATGCTGGGCGCGCGGCCCTCGCTTACCCCATCCGCGCCGAGGCGATCAACGCTGCTGTCTCCGCATATCAGAAGGCGCGGTATGCCCCGGACGCTGGGGGAGAGGCTTTGCGCGAGTTGCGGGCGGCGGTGCGGCGGGTGCGGCGCTGAGTTGGATGGAACCGCCCTCTTTTGTAGAAAGAGAGGACGTGAGAGAACTCGAATCCGATCTGGAGAACGTGAAAATAAGGCTGGCGACCTACGGAACGCTGGCTCCCGGCAGGCCGAACCATCATCAACTCGCGGACCTGCAAGGCTCCTGGCAGAACGGAACGGTACGCGGCTGGCTCGTGGCCGAAGGGTGGGGCGCGTCTCTTGGCTACCCCGGCCTTATCCTCGACGACGCTGGAGACACCATCGAAGTTCAGGTGTTTGAGTCGGCAGACCTTCCGTTTCACTGGTCGCGGCTCGATGAGTTCGAGGGTCCCGGCTACCAGCGTGTCACCGCCGTCGTGGAGGTGGCGCGCGGAAGATTGCCGGTGAGTCTCTATGTCCTCGCGCGAGCTTGAGACTCTTTAAGCCCCGGAGGTGGGCGTCGGCCTTCCTCCACAAAGCTATTCCGGGGATGCCTCCCTCTACCGCCCCGCCGCCCCCTCCTCCTCCCTCAGCAGGGCGGCGCGTTCCTCTGCGGTCAGGGCCTCCATCACCCGGCGCAGCACCACGTCCACGGCCTGATCGGCGCTCTCGTCCAGCGTGAGGGCGTCCAGCAGGGGCACGTTCTCGCGGGCGGCGAGGTCCTCCAGAAACCGCTGCATGGTCCGAATCTCGTTGAAGTAGCGCATGTAGTGGTGCAGGGGCCGACTCGCCGCCGTCTCCCGGTCGCGCGACTCGAAGTGGCGGCGGTGCTCGTCCTCGTCGGGCAGCGTGACGAGCATGGGCACCACGAGCGCCCCCGCGTAGGCGTCGGCCCGCAGGTAGCCGGGAACGAGGTGGACGCCCTCCAGCACGAGGCTCGTCCCCTCCTCGATGGAGCGCCGCACGACCGCCCCCAGCCCCACGCTGACCTGCCCGACCTGATCTCGAAATCCGGCGAGGAGCGCGGCCTCGCTGGGGTGCTCGGGCCGGGCCTCGCCGGGCGGGATCAGCGCCTCCCACGCGTTGAAGGTGCTCGCGTGCAGCGTGGGCACGAGCGCGGGCGAGACCATCGCGCGCATGACCTGGCGGATGGAGTCGGTGCTGACCACGCGGGTGATGCCCAGGCGGTAGGCGACCTCGGCGGCGAGGTAGCTCTTGCCCGTGCCGCTCACGCCGCCCAGCAGCACCACGAGGGGACGGGGCGGGCGGCGAATCACCCGCAGGAGGCGGTAGCGGGCGCTCACGTCCGGCCCCACCTCGTCGCGGAGCAGGGCCTCCACCTTCTCGCGGATGGCCTGCCGCGTCACCACCCGGTCCTCGCTGCCGCGCAGGTCGCGCTGAGTCACGCGGGCGACCTTGCGCGCCACGTCCGGCGCGACCCCCGCCGCCAGGAGCGACTGCACGAGCAGCCCCTTGCTGAAGGGCGACGGCGTGCCGCCCCGCGCGCTGACCACGCCCAGCCGTCCCCGGTTGCGCTTCAGGAAGCGGTAGGTCAGCCGCAGGTGTTCGCCGTACCGCTCGGCGAGGGTCCGCTCGGTCAGGGCGTCCAGCTCCTCGACGCTCAGCTCGCGCACGCCGGATTGCCGCAACTCCACGTCCACGGTGCTCGCCGTGCCGTAGGCGTCGCGCGGCGAGAGGCCGGTGTCCTCCAACGTGCGGGCCAGCACCCCCCGGCTGAAGGGCAGCGTCCCCTTCTTTGCCCGCACGAGGATGTCCACGAAGGCGGGCGTCTGCCGGGCGGCGGCATTCGCCACCTCGTCCCCGGCCACGTCGCGCGCCACCTCCACCATCATCGCCTGCAACTCGTCGGGGCTGACCGGCGAGCGCCGCGTGTACCGCAACTGCTGCTCCACCCGCCGCGCCACCGCCGCCGCCGTGGGCGCACTCGCCCCCGCGTTGAGCAGCGATTCCACGACCAGCCCCCGACTGAAGGGCCAGTGGTGGCGCGGGGAACCGACGGTGAGTTCGGGCTGTGTCAAGGCGGGCAGACCTCCGGGAAACCGGGGGCATTCTACGCGGCTGTGACAGGGAGGATAGGGAAAAACTTCGGGATGGGGGGGGGGAGCGGGAGTTGGGCAGTGGGGGTGATCACACGCCCCCTCACCCCGGCCCTCTCCCACGAGGGGAGAGAAGAACGCTGTGGCCCTTGCTCTTTTAGCTCCTCCCCCTTGAGGAGGGAGGCTGGGAGGGGGTGAACGGGCCGGGCAACCCAAAACCTCCGCTCCTCAACTCCCGCCGACCTTTTCCCTCAAACCGTCCGCCCCGCCGGGTCCCGCCTCAGCGCCCCCTCCAGCAGCAGGTTCAGCGCCAGGCGCGTCTCCTCCTGCAAGGTGCGGTCGGTCCCGTAGGCGCTCCAGCGCAGGGCGACCATCAGGTACGTGTCGGCGATCAGGTTGCTGATGCGCTGGAGGCTCATGTCCGTGCGAATCTGCCCGGCCTGATGCAGCGGGCGCAGGATCAGCTCGATGACCTTGCTCAGCGGCAGCGCCTGATACGCGGTGCGGGCACGCTCGGGGTTGGGATTCATGACCTCGTAGGCGAGCGGCGGGAAGAGGTCGCGCTCCCGCCCGTTCTCCTCGGCGAGCTGGTCCCAGACCTCGTACAGCACGGTGAGGGGCGCGGCACCCTCCTTGAGTCGCGCCTCGGCCTGATCGCGCAGGCGGTCCATGACCTCGCTGCCGTAGTCGAGCAGCACCGCTTCCTTATAGGGGTAGTAGTTGAAAAAGGTCCCGCGCGACACGTTGCTCGCCCGCGCGATGTCGGTCGCCGTGGTCGCCTGAAAGCCCCCCCGCTTGAACAGCTCCAGGGCGACGTTGTAAATCCGCGCGCGGCGGCGTTCCTTCTGGCGCTCCCGGAGAGACGAGGAATCCATAGTCCCTCACATATAGCGCGCTGGGTTCAAAATTGCACCCCGTCAAAGATGAAGACGCTCCGGGGTGTCTACACCGCTCACGCCGGGCAGACGCAGCGAGCAGAACAAGAAGAGGGCGGATGCACAGGCACCAACCTCTCTCGTCTAACGCCTGACCCCTCCCTACGGCTCGAAGCTGTCCTGAAAGGCGTAGCGGTCGCCCCGCACCCAGTAGTTCACGTAGGACACACGCTTGGGGCCGCTGTAGGTCGTGCGCCTCAGCAGGAAGGCGGCGGTGCCCAGCGGCACGCGCAGCAGGTCGGCCTCCTCCTGGCGCAGGTTGACGGCCTCCAGGTTCTGCTCCACGCGCGAGAGGGGCACGCCCATCGTCACCATGACCTCGTGGATGCTCTCCGCGCCGAGGTTGTGGTCCATCAGCCCGGCGGCCAGCCGCGCGTTGATGTACCGCTTCTCGATCACCAGCGACTCGTCGCCCGCCGTCCGCAGGCGGTGAACGAAGATCACCGGGTCGCCCGGCTGAATCTGGAGGACGATGGCAATCTCGGGCGTCGCGTCGATCTGCATGGCGCGCAGGACCGTGGTGCGGTGTTCGGGGTGCCGCGCCCACTCCTTGAAGGGCCGCACCCGGAACACGCCCTGCCGGAAGCGTTTGCCCGTCGGGAAGGTGCCCGCCCCCTGCACGCGGTAGACGTAGCCCTCGCGTTCCAGTTCGTCGATGGCGCGTCGGGCGGTCATGCGCGAGACCTCGAATTCCCGCGCGAGTTGCGGTTCGCTGGGAAGGGGCAACCCCTCCGGGTAGTGTCCACCCAGCAGGCGGTCTTTCAGGGTGGTCTTGATGAGCGGGTACTTCGCCATGCATCCCTCCCGATGCCGCCGCCTTAGAGCGGGGCTATACAACCTCATCTTAGGGTTGGTGTCCGAGGTACACAAGGCTGTCTGGCCTGTGACGAGACAGGGGACAGCAAAATGAGCCTTTTGGGGTTGCTTTTTGGGAGAACGCCGGGGCGGGGGAGGGTCGAGGGGTCGAGGAGTCTGGGGTCGAGGAGGGGCGGTGAGGGCGTGGGGAGGTCTGTTCCCGCCCGGCTTCTGAAACCGGCTCTCCGCTTTGCAGCCCTACGGGTCAACTGGGTGGGGTTGAGCATCGGCTTTCTAGCTCCCCCGCTTGAAGGCCAGATGTGAAGTGCAGCTCAGTAATGGAGGCGTTGTCGTCCAGCAGGAAGACGAGCGTTGCTCGTCACCCCCCTCCCCAGCCCTCCCCCACAAGGAGAGAGAACAGAGCACGGCTGGCACGCCCGCTGTCTATTGCACATCAAGCGGCCCCTGGGAGAAGGCCGGGAGGGGGTGAAGCGAGCCTGTCCTCCAAAAAACTCGCCCCCCACCTCCCCCCTCCGCCCCTACCCGCCGATGTGCGACATCTCCACCTTGCGGGCGCTCGTCACCTCGCCGCGTTCCTCGCTGTAGCGGTCGTGGCGGCCCTGCCAAATCCCGGAGATGAGGCTCCGCATCTCGTCGTCGCTCGCCCCGGCACGTAGCGGCTCTCGCAGGTCGGTGCCCGTTCCCGCGAAGAGGCAGGTGTACAGCACGCCGACCGCCGAGAGCCGGGCGCGCGAGCAGTCGCCGCAGAAGGGCGCGGTGACGGAGGAGATCAACCCGACCTCGTGCCCCCCCTCGCCCACGTGCCGGGCGGCCACCTCGCCTCGGTAGTTCGCGTCCACGGGCCGGAACTCCGCCCCCGTACCGTCCGCGCTCAGTCGGGCCAGGACCTCCCGCGACGGAACCACCGCGTCCATGTTCCAGCCGTTGTGGTTGCCCACGTCCATGAACTCGATGAAGCGCACAACCGCCCCCTCGCGCAGGGCGAGCCACAGCTCCCGCAGGCCCGTGTCGTTCACCCCGCGCTGGACGACGGTGTTGACCTTGACCTTCAGCCCCGCCCGCAGCGCCGCCTCGATACCGTCCAGCACCTTCTGCGGATGGGTGCCCAGGCCGTTCATGCGCCCGAACACCTCCGGGTCGAGGCTGTCGAGGCTGACCGTCACGCGCTCCATCCCGGCGGCGCGCAGGTCGGCGGCGAGGCGCGGCAGCAGCAGGCCGTTCGTGGTGAGGGCCACGTCCTCCACGCCGGGCAAGCACGTCAGGCGGGCGATGAGATCGGGGAGGTCGCGCCGCAGCAGGGGTTCGCCGCCCGTGATCCGCAGCTTGCGGACGCCCAGCTCCACGAAGAGACGCGCGAGCCGCTCGATCTCCTCGAAGCTCAGCAGCTCGGTGCGCGGCAGGAAGGCGTAGTCGGGGCCGAAGACTGAAGCGGGCATACAGTACGTGCAGCGCAGGTTGCAGCGGTCGGTCACGCTGACGCGCAGATCACGCAGGGGTCGGCCCAGCCGGTCGAGCAGCATCGCCTCCCACCATACCCGGCGCGGGAACGGAAATTTGCGAGGCTCGTCTGGCCGGGGGTTGGACAGGACCTCTTCTGTTCCGCACACAGGGACAAGAGGGTTGAACTCGGTCCATTGCACCTGCCTTCACCGGGTCCTAATGTGGCGGACAGCCTTCCCAATTCGTCCGTGCATCGGTGGTGCCCAGCGTCCTCGCCCCTTTCCCTCACCCGGAGGTTCGCATGACCGTCTCCCGCTTGCAGTCCGGCTCGCCGCCCGTCCGCAACGCCGCCTACGCGCGGCTGGTGGCCGAACGCAACCGCTTCACCGTGATCATGACGATCACCTTTCTCGTGCTGTACTTCCTGCTGCCCATTCTGGCGGGGTACAACAAGCCGCTGATGGCGACAAAGGTGTTCGGCAACGTCACCTTCGGGTATGTGTTCGCCTTCGCCGAGTTCGCGATGGGCTGGATCATGGCGGCGATCTACGTCGTCCGGGCACGCACCTTCGACCGCCTCGCGCTGGAGGCCCAGCGATGACCTTCCTTCTGGCCGCCGTCATCGTCGCCATCACGCTCGGCATCACCTTCTGGGCCAGCCGCCGCAATACCTCGGCGAGCGACTTCTACGTGGCGGGCGGGCGCATCAGCGCGGGGCAAAACGGGATCGCCATCGCGGGCGACTACATGAGCGCCGCGTCCTTCCTCGGGATCACGGGCCTGATCGCCCTGAACGGCTACGACGGCTTCATGTACTCGGTGGGCTGGTTCATCGCGTACCTCACGGTGCTGTTCATCGTGGCCGAGCCGCTGCGGAACCTGGGCAAGTACACGCTCGCCGACATGCTCGTGTACCGCCTCAAGGATCAGCGGGTGCGGACCTACGCGGCGATCAGCACCATCGTCGTCAGTGCCTTCTACATGATCGCGCAGGTCGTCGGGGCGGGGTCCCTCATCAGCCTGCTGACGGGCGGGGCGCTCACTCCCAGCCTCGCCATCCCGCTCGTCGGCGTCCTGATGATCATCTACGTGGTGGTCGGCGGGATGCTCGCCACGACCTGGGTGCAGATCATCAAGGCCGTGTTGCTGATGTTCGCCACCATCGTGATGACGGTGCTGATCCTGAGCCGCTTCGGGTGGAGCTTCTCCAACCTGCTCGGGCAGGTCGAGGCGCGCAACGGGGCGGAGTTCCTGGGCGCGGGCGTGCGCTACAAGAACCCCATCGACCTGATCTCGCTGAGCCTCGCGCTCGTGCTGGGCACCGCCGGGCTGCCGCACATCCTCGTGCGCTTCTACACCGTGCCCACCGCGCAGGACGCCCGCAAGAGCGTGGTGTGGGCGATGGTTCTCATCGGGGCCTTCTACGTCATGACCGCCTTCATGGGCAACGCGGCGAACGTGCTCGTGGGCCGGGAGGCGATTGCGCGGGAGAACGCGGCGGGCAACATGGCGGCTCCCCTGCTCGCGCAGGCCCTCTTCGGCGGGGCGGGCACGGTGGGCGGCGAGTTCGGCCTCGCCTTCGTGACCGCCGTGGCCTTCGCCACCATCCTCGCGGTCGTGGCGGGGCTGACCATCGCGGCGAGCACGTCGTTCACCCACGACATCTACAAGGGCGTGATCCGGGGGGGGCAGGCGACCGAGCAGGAGGAGTTCCGGGTGGCCCGCCTCGCCACCGTGGGCGTCGGTGTGGTCGCCATCCTGCTCGGCCTCGCGGCGCAGACGCAGAACGTGGCGTTTCTCGTGGCGCTCGCGTTCGCCATCGCGGCCAGTTCCAACCTGCCCGTGATCCTCTTCACCCTGTTCTGGCGCAAGTTCAACGCGACGGGCGCGATCTGGGGCATCGTGGGCGGCATCCTGACCTGCCTCGCGCTCATCGCCGTCAGCCCGAACATCATGGGCATCGACCCGCCGGAGAGGACGACGGGCCGCAAGCCCATCCAGGCCGCGCCCCTGTTCCCGCTGGAGAACCCCGGCATCGTCTCCATCCCCGCCGGGTTCGCGTTCGCGGCCCTCGGCACCCTGATCGGTGCCCGCCGCCGCGAGGGCGACGACCAGACCTTCGACGAGATGCAGTTCCGGGCCTACACCGGGGCGGGCGTGGAGGGGACGGTCGCGGCGCACGACTGAGGAGCTGTCAGCCCTCAGGTGTCAGCTATCAGCTTCTCGCCCCCGGCCCCGTGTCGGGGGTTTCGCACCCAGCGGGAAGAATGAGGCGGCACCCGGCTCAAGTCCCCTCCCGTGACGCCACCCGTTTTCCAACGTTGCGGCGGTACAGTAGGCCATTCACAATCCGGCGACCGTTCCAGACGCGCACCTTACGCGCACTTTCCCACGCTCCGTCCCCCTGGAGGTTCCCCATGACGCAATCCACCGCTGCCGACCACATCGACGCCATGCTCCACGAGGAGCGCGTGATCGCCCCCAGCGCCGAGTTTGCCGCGCGGGCGCGGGTGTCGCGCGAGGAGTACGAGACCCGCTACCGCCGCAGCCTCGACGACCCGGACGGCTTCTGGGGCGAGGTGGCGGGTGAACTGACGTGGATGCGCCCCTGGGAGCAGGTCCTCGACTGGCAGGAGCCGCACGCGAGGTGGTTCGTGGGCGGGCAGACGAACCTCGCCTACAACGCGCTCGACCGCAATGTGGAGCGCGGCCTGGGCGACAAGACGGCCTTCATCTGGGAGGGCGAGGACGGGGAGGTTCGCACCCTGACCTACGCCGAGTTGCTGCGCGAGGTGAAGAGGGCGGCGAACGCCCTGACCTCCCTGGGTGTGGAGCGGGGCGACCGGGTGACGCTGTACCTGCCCCTCATCCCCGAGGCCGCCATCGCCATGCTCGCCTGCGCCCGCATCGGGGCCGTCCACAGCGTCGTGTTCGGGGGCTTCTCGGTCTCGGCGCTGGCCGACCGCATCACCGATGCGCAGAGCAAGGTCCTCATCACCGCCGACGCGGGCCAGCGGCGCGGTTCGCTCGTCCGGCTCAAGGAGAACGCGGACGAGGCCGCCCGGAATGCGCCCAGCCTGGAGAGGATCGTCGTCGTCTGCCGCGCCGACTGCGACGCCCCCATGCAGGAGGGCCGCGACGTGTGGTGGCATGACGTGGTGGGCGGGGCGAGCGAGGACCACGAGGCCGCGCCCCTCGACGCCGAACACCCCCTCTTCATCCTGTACACCTCGGGCAGCACGGGCAAGCCGAAGGGCGTGCAGCACACGACGGGCGGCTACATGGTGGCGACCTACCTCACCACGCAGGCGGTGTTCGACCTGCGCGACGACGACGTGTACTGGTGCACCGCCGACGTGGGCTGGGTCACAGGGCACTCGTACAGCGTGTACGGCCCGCTCCTGAACGGCGCGACCGTCGTGCTGTACGAGGGGGCACCCAATCACCCCGACTGGGGCCGCTTCTGGGACATCATCGGGCGGCACCGGGTCACGATCCTGTACACGGCCCCGACCGCCATCCGCGCCTTCATGCGTCAGGGGGACGCCATCCCCGCCCGCTACGACCTGAGCAGCCTGCGCCTCCTCGGCTCGGTCGGCGAACCCATCAACCCGGAGGCGTGGATGTGGTACTACCGCACCATCGGCGGCGAGCGGTGCCCGGTCGTGGACACGTGGTGGCAGACGGAAACGGGATCGATCATGCTGACCACCCTGCCCGGTGCCCACCCCAGCAAGCCCGGCAGCGCGGGGCTGCCCATGTTCGGCGTCGAACCCGCGATCATGACCCATGCGGGCGACGAACTCGGCCCCGACGACGGCGGTCTGCTCGTCATCAAGCGGCCCTGGCCCTCCATGCTCCGCACCGTGTACGGCGACGACGAACGCTACCGCAAGAGCTACTGGGGCGAGATTCCGGGCGTCTACTTCGCCGGGGACGGTGCCCGCCGCGACGCCGACGGCTACATCACCGTGATGGGCCGCGTGGACGACGTGCTCAACGTCTCCGGCCACCGCCTCGGCACGATGGAGATCGAGTCGGCCCTCGTCGCCCACCCCTCCATCGCCGAGGCCGCCGTGGTGGGCAGACCCGACGACGTGAAGGGCGAGTGCGTGGTCGCCTTCGTGCTGCCGCAGGTGGGGCATGAGGTGGACCCGGCGGCCATCCGCGCGCACGTCAGCAAGGAGATCGGTGCCCTCGCCCGCCCGGACGCCATCATCATCGCCGACGCGCTCCCCAAGACCCGCAGCGGCAAGATCATGCGCCGCTTCCTGCGCCAGATCGCCGCCGGGAAGGAGATTCAGGGCGACACGAGCACGCTGGAGGACCCGGCGGTGCTGGAGCGGCTGGCGGGGACGCAGGCGGTGTGAGGCTTGTGGCGTGTGGCTTGTCGCTTATAGAAAAAGAGGGGGAGTTGAGCTGGAGGCTGGGGTTTTGCTCCTCCCCCTTTGCGGGGGAGGCCGGGTGGGGGGTGACGCCGCAGGCGTCCAAAGGCACACAGGCTTGCATCTCCCCCCTTTGAACTAAGCTCTCCATCTTGAGAACAGCAGGGCGTCCACCCTTGATGCGGCGGACGCCCCGCCACTTTTCCCACCGATCAGCGCGTCAGGGTGGGCAAGGCGTTCTCTCCCTGCACGGAGACTGTCCCCAGCCGCCGCGTCGCCTCCACCAGCACCCCCGGCGGCTGCACGAGCGCGAAGCGGACGAAGCCCTCCCCCCGCTCCCCGAAGGCGCGGCCCGGACTGACGGCCACACCCGTCGTCTCGGCGGCGCGCACGGCATAGCCCACGCTGTCCGTGAGACCCGGCACCCGCGCCCACGCGTACATGCTCGCCTGCGGCAGCACGACTTCCCAGCCGATCTCACGCAGCGCTGGAACGAGGGCGTCCCTGCGTGCCTCGAACACGCACGCCCCCTCCCGTCCCAGTTCATCCGGCAGGCCGAGGGCGACCGCCGCCGCCCGCTGAATACCGAGGTAGGCGTGGAAGTCCACCGCGCCCTTCACGCGGGCGAGGGCCGCCAGCGCCCCCATGTCCCCCGCCGCGAAGCCCACCCGGAAGCCGCCGAGATGGTGCGTCTTGGAGAGCGAGTGGAGTTCCACGACGCCTGAAATCCCCGCCTCCAACGCGCTCGGTGCCCGGTACGCCCCGAACGTCAACTCGGCGTACGGGTGATCGTGAATAAGCAGCGTGCCCCGCGCCCGGCACCACGCGGCGACCTCCTGGAAGAAGGCGGCGTCCGCCACCGCCGAGGTCGGGTTGTTCGGGTAGTTGAGCAGCAGGGCGCGCGGGCGCACGTCGTCCGGGATGGCATCCAGGTCCGGCAGGAAGCCCCGCTCCGGCAGCAGCGGCAGCGTGACCACGTTCAGGCCCGCGACCGCCGCCGCGCCGAGGTAGGGCGGGTAGCACGGGTCGGGCAGCAGGAGCGTGTCGCCGGGGTCGGTGACGGCCAGCAGCAGGTGGGCCAGCCCCTCCTGCGCGCCGATCAGGGGCAGAACCTCCCGGTCCGCGTCTACCCGCACGCCGAAGCGCCGCGCCAGGTAGGCCGCCGCCGCCTCACGCAGGGGAAGCGTGTCGCTGAAGAGGGGATAGCGGTAGGTGGCGGGGTCGCGGGTCGCCTCCCGCAGCGCCTCCAACGCCGCCTCCGGGGGTGGCCGGTCGCTGGAGCCGATGCTCAGGTCGATGATGCCCCGGCCCGCCGCCCGCGCCCGACCTTTTGCCGCGTCCATGAGTGCGAAGACGCTGCCCGGCACGGCTCCCGCCCGTCTGGAGACCCACATGGGAGGCAGGCTAGCATCCGGCACCTGTTCCGGCTCTCCCTGAATCGAACGAACACCGAAGAGTCTTCTATGAGCTTCAAGAACACAGGAGAGAACGAAAAACCCCGCGCTGGGCGGGGCTTGCTTCTGGCTCGGCAGGTAGGGGTCGAACCTACGACCATCCGATTAACAGGCGTTCGCTATCTCATCCCGAGTCATTTTATCCGAGAACGGACGCTCCCGCTTCATAGCTCTAGCAGGCATTTTTTTCGACTGCCGATATGCAGCGCGGCCCGAATGGTCCCGGTTCGTGCTGCCTCTTCCCGTCTCGGTTGGGCACGGGTTGGGCACAGAAGGAACGCTCGCCTGTGCTTAGGTACAGCGTCTTTCACTGTGAAAGTGAATGGGTACAAGTTGGGCCACTTTGGCCCGCTTAAGCCCGGTTGGATGCGTTCTCGACGGCATAAGCAAAGGGGCGCTGGGAGCGCCTGCGGATGCTCTCAGGCGTGAGGGCTTCAGAAGCGAGCTTCATTAAGGCTTTTGGCACGAAAGTAGGTACATTTTGATCACTTTGTTGACATGTCAAAAAAAGTCGTGTGGGAGCACGTTTTTACATTTTTCGGCTTGCCGTAGGTCATCCGCCGTACTCGATGAACACGCATAAAAACGGCTCAAAAAAGCGCGGTGTCACACCGCCATTCAGAGTGTGCCGAGAAAGGAGGAAAAGGGCTATGAAAGCACCAAAAAGGACACATGCACACTGGGCGCAGTTAGGCGTGAAGAGAAGCCATAAAACGGCGCGTAGGAGTGCAGTCCGCCAAGATCGCCACTCCTACGCATTGGAAACCCCGTGAGGGGCACCTATGCCCCCTTTCAAGAAAGAGGCACCCATGACTCTAACCGTTGAGAACGGCGGGAAGTTGACCCGCAAGCCCGAAGAGGTTGCCCCCCTGCTGGGCGTTGGTAGGAATGGTGTCTATGACCTGATCCGCACAGGGCAGCTTCGCAGCATCCGCGTAGGCCGCAAGATTCTCATTCCCCTGTCTGCCATCGAGGAGTTCCTGAACGGCGGCCAGAAATGAAGCGGCCCACCGGGGCGTCGGTGGGCACTTCCCAGAGTTTAGCGCACCTGTACCACCTCGCCCAACTCGACACCCAGCGCCCCGGCAACATCGGCGCGGGCCTCAAGGTGCTTGAGGCGCTGCTGACCCTGCCTCACTTCCGCCCGGCGACTGGGGGGAAGGCGTGACGGCCCCCGCCCTGACGGCCTCGCCCGACGCACCGGCCAGCCTGACTCCGCTGGAGTTCATCGGAACGCTCTACGGCGGCGCAGTGGCTCAGGGCTTCGTCGAGTTCCGTCTGCTGCCCTCCAGAAAGCAAGTCTTCATGCCGTGGCCCATCTTCGAGGGGCACCCCGACCTCTTCACGCTGAGGCAGGTCCCACAGGGGCAGCAAGCCTATTTCGGAATCAGCCTTCGCCGGGACTCCAGCGGGGGCGGCGCGGGCAACGTCCACCCCACACACCTGCTCTGGGTTGACTTCGACCTGAAGGGCACGTCTTACACGGGCGGGCAGACGGATGTGCTGCACATGGCCCCGGAGGAGCTGCGCGCGGCGGCCCAGGCGCTCTACCGGGACGTGCTGGCGAGCTGCGCCGCGCTGGACTTGCCGCCCCGTGCCTGCGTCTACACGGGGCACGGCCTCCAGATGTACTGGTCACGCCGGGCGCGGTCGAGCATCGAAGACACCGACGCCTATAACCGGGCGCTGGTGGCCTCGTTCGGAGAGACGTTCGGGGCGGACGGGAAGACAGTGGACGCGGCGCGCATCTTCCGCCTGCCTGGCTCGCGCAACCTGAAGAACTCCAAGCGGCCCCTGCCCGTCGAGGTGTGGGGGCTGGACGCCGCCGCCTGGGTAGAGAGAGAAGCGCTAGAGCCGCTGATGCCCAGGAGCAAGCCTGCGCCCGTGCTGCCCCCTCAGCCCCAGCGGAAGGCCACGCCGTCCTCAGACGGTCAGACGGACGTGATTCAGGCGTTCAACGCCCGGTACGGCATTCACGAGATGCTGACCCGCTTCGGGTACACGCGGGACGGCGCCCGCTACACGCGCCCAGGTGAGGATGCGTCGGGCCGGGACGTGACGCTGCTGGAGAACAGCAAGGGCGTCCTGTGCTCCTACCACCACTCGAGCAATGACCCGCTGGCGGGCGAGCCGGACGCGGAACACCTGCTCGAACCCTTCGACCTGTACCGCCTGAACGAACACAGGGGCGACCACAAGGCCGCTGTGAAGGCCGCCGCCGCAGAGCTGGGGCTGTCCCACCCCCAGAGCCAGCGGAAGCGGAAAGGGAGCGGTGGGCAGGACGGCGAAGAGGAAGACGAGGACCGGAAGCGGCCCCCAGCGGGGACGCGGGTGCTGGAGTACGCCCAGGAGGACGGAGCCGAACTCTGGCACGATCAGGGCGGGAACGCCTTCATCACGACGACTGTGAACGGGCACCGGGAACACTACCGCCTGCCCTCCCGAGCGGCGCGGGACTACCTTCAGGCCCTCTTCTACGACCGCGAGGCCCGCGCGCTGAATGCCCAGTCACAGGGGGAGGCGTTGGGACTCATGCAGGCCATCGCACGGCGGGAGGGGCAGGAATACCGGACGGCGGTTCGGGTGGCCCACCAGGGCGGCTCGACCTATCTCGACCTCGGCACGCCCACCTGGGATGCGGTGGAGGTCGGGCATGGGTACTGGAAAGTCATCCGCCCGCACGAGTGCCCGGTGCGCTTCACGCGGCCAGCGGGCTTCCTGCCCCTGCCTGCCCCAGTCGAGGGGGGCGACCTGGGCGAGCTGCGCGAGTTCCTGAACACGGATGAGCGGGGCTTCCTGATGTGTACGGCGTGGCTGCTGGCCGCCGCATCGGGCCTGAGTCCCTATCCCGTGCTGGCCCCCAACGGGGAGCAGGGGACCGGCAAAAGCACCCTGTCTTCCGTGCTGCGGAACCTGCTCGACCCGAATCAGGCGGACCGGAGACGCGCCCCCAAAGAGGAACGTGACCTCTTCATCGCAGCGCAGGCTTCACACGTCCTGAGCTTCGATAACCTCTCCAGCATCCCCGGCTGGCTGAGTGACGCGCTGTGCGTCCTCTCCACGGGCGGCGCGTTCACGGCCCGGACGCTCTACAGCGACAGCGAGGAAACGATTCTGGAGGCCGTGCGCCCCGTGATCGTGAACGGGATTCCCGACCTGCTCGCGCGCCCGGACCTCGCAGAGCGGGCGCTGACGGTCACGCTGTACCGCATTCCTCCTGAGAGGCGCACGCCGGAGAAAGTCTTCTGGGCGAGGTATGAGCGGGCGCGACCCCGGTTGCTAGGTGCGCTGCTCTCCGTCCTGGCACACGCTCTGCGCCACCTCGACGAAACAGAGCTGAAGGAAGCCCCCCGGCTTGCCGACTTCGCCCGGCTGATCGTGGCCGCTGAGGGCGCGTTGCCCTGGGCACCGGGTGAATTCCTGAGCGCCTATGGTCAGATGCAGAGTGAGGCTGCGGGCAGCGTGCTCGACGGTGAGCCTGTGGCGGAGGCCCTGCGCGCCTTCATGGACGACACGGCGGAATGGACGGGCACCGTCAAAAAGTTACTTGGCATTCTGGAGGAGAGGGAGTATGCCGAGACTCGCCCCCCGCAGGGCTGGCCCCGGACACCCAAAGCCCTGGGGAACGCCCTGCGGCGACTGGCCCCGGCCCTCAGTCAGACGGGGTACGGCGTCACCCCTGCGGCGAAGTCGAATGAGGGCGTGCAATACCGCCTCGCTAAAGAGACGGAATCGAAGTTCACTAAGTTCACAACGTTCACTGAAGTTGTGCCAGCCGACAAAAACCCGAGTGAACTTGCGGGAGATGAAGTTCACTCGCCCAGCCTGCAAGTTCACTTGCCCCCTGCCTCTGTGGCCCCGGCCAGAGTACGGGGGGAGCTGTGACCCTGGAGCAACTGCGGGCCGACCTCGCGCGGTACGACGTGCGCCTGAGCATGGGGGAGGGTGGGAGGCTGCGCTATGACGCGGCCCCCTCCCTTTCCGCTGAAGTGCTGGACGCCATGCGGACGCACAAGGCGGCGCTGCTGGCCGGGCTTCGCTCCCCCCGCCCGGAGTGGGAACAGATCGGTGCCCAACCGGGCCACTGTGGAAGCTGTGCCCGCTGGACGCCCACGCCCTACCCACTCGAAGGCGAGTGCAGCGCGGGACGCCGGGCGCATGGGTGGTATGACGGCAACCCTTCCGCCCCTGTCCTGATTCACCCCGGCCACAGGTGCGCGGCAGACAGCGGGCAAGGCTACCGGGCACGGGGCGCAGCATGACGCGCCCCAGTGTGCCCCCAGGCGTGCCCCAGGGCCTCACCACGGGGCAGGTCGCCCAGGTGATCCGTATGTCCGAGCGCACCGTCAGGACGTGGGCAGAACAGGGCACCTTGCCTTTCGACCGGATCGGCGGAAGGCGCTACATGCTCGCCGGGAAGCTGGCCCGCTGGCTCGACGAACGGGGCTGGGAAGGCGACTGGGAAGCCGTGCTGTGAACCTGTCGCAACTCGACACATTCACCACAACACGCCGGGCGTTTTACGTTCTCAACTTATCTACGGTGAAACAAGACTGCGCCCACCCCGACGAACGCCGGAACCGTCAGAACCGCGAGACACGCCCCCACCCTGCCCGGCACCATGCTCCCATGACGGGATACCCGGAACGGATTGAGGCGGCACGCGCCGACGTGGAGGCGCTGCAAGGTGACGCCCAAGAACTCCAGCGCCTTCACGATGAGCGGGCCGCGCACCTCGACGAGCTGAAGGTCAGCGGCTCGCGCGACTTCGCCCGCATGGCCGAGGTCGAGGGGCAGCGCGCCGCCCTCGCCACCATGTATGCGGATCAGGGCGCAGAGGTGCAGCGCGCACGGGCCGCCCTCGTGGCGCTGGAGCAGGAGGCGGCGCGGGACGGCAAGCTGGCCCGCATCGGTGAGATCGCTGAGGAGATCGGAGAGATTCGAGATCAGCTCTACGCGGGAGTTGATGGCCTGAAGGCCCACCTTGCAGCGGAACTGTCCAGGCTCATCGCCTTAGATACGCGGTGGACCTTCCTCCGGCCCGAGTGGGTCAGGGAAGCGCGGGCGCTGGGCTTCGACTTGAACCCCACACAGGCAGCGACGGATGCCGTCACGCCCCTGTACGAAGAGCTGGAGCGGCGAGGGGTGGATGTGACCGCCCTCCGGGTGAGCCGCCCCCATATGGACCGCATCGCGGGCGGACTCCTCGATCACAAGACGCTCCCCTATCCCTCAGACCACTTGGAGCACGCGGACTTTGAGCCGCGACTGCACAACCTCGTCTTGGCCCTGTACAACGGTGCCTTTCTCGCGCGGGCGTTGGCGAACACCTACGCCCCGACGGAGGGGCAGGCATGAACGAAGAACGCGAGCGGATCAAGCGGGAGACGCTGGAGGCAGTGCGTTCGTCGCAGGCTCCCCAGTCGCCACGTCCGACACCGACTCCCGAGGACGTGGCTGATTCTGGACGGCGATTCGTCAAGAAGGCGCTCGCCAACCGGCGCAAAGCAGCCGATCTCAATCTGGAGGTAATGCCATGACCCGGAAAGCAGCGAAGACGAAGGCCCCCACGATGGATGAACTGGCGGGCAAGCTCTGGAAGGCCCTCGAATCCGCCGAAGAGCTGCTGACCCACGAAGACCCCACCGTGAGGCTCAAGGCCATCGGGGCGATTGCCAGCGTGAGCAGCGCCTACAGCCGCGTCCAACCCGAAGCCCAGCGGGAGAAACGCCGGGCTGAGCACCCCTTCCTGGCTGACAACCCCTTCGCCTCCCTGCTGGACTGAGAAACGTCCGTAATCATTTGAGGTGTCCATGCTCGCCCTGACCCTGACAGCGCGTGCCCTGCGGCGAAAACTCCGCACAGGAGAGGCCGAACCGTACCGGGTGAACGTGGCAGACGTGCTGCCCCATGTCTCGCCCGAACAGCGCCCCGGCGCGGCGCTCAGGATGGCCCTGGACCCCCTCCGGGTCGAAGTAGTGACGCCTGAGCCGGGGGAGCGGTTGCCGGGCCTGTCCTGCACCGCAGTGACGTTCGGGCCGCGCTGGTGGCTGACCTGTCCGGGCTGCGCGCGGCGGTGTGCCTTCCTGTACTGGCACGGACACCGGGACGTAGGGCGCTGGCGGTGCCGGGTGTGTGTCGGGCTGAAGTACACGTCAAGCGCCACTCACCGGACCGTTCAAGGGGACTGGGAGGCGGTGTCCGCCGGGCCGGTAAGCAGTTGGGCAGCGTACAGGCGGGCGAGTGAACGGCAGCGGCGGCGCTGGGCGCGGCTGCTGCGGACACTGGAGGGGTGAGGGGCAGCACCTTGTCGTTTCTGAACACTGGGTGGCCTTTGGTGCGTGTCCAGTCTCCATAGGTGTCCCGTCGAATGCGGGAACCCTCGCTAGGGCAACAAATGTCAACAGGGCGGCGCGCATGCAACGAAACACCCCGCCTGGTGAGGGGCGGGGCAGATGTGGGGCCGTGTGGACTCAGGGATGAGGCTTCATGCGGGTCGTGCTGGCCCTCGGACGACGCCGTGGGGTAGCGCGGTGCGGAAGGCGCGCCACAGGTCAGCGGGCACCCACAGGGCTAGGGCAAAGAACTCCCGCCCCCGGTCCAAGACCTCCGGGAAGGTAACGCGGTAAGGCAGGCCCAGCGCGTGCGGTTCCCGAGCGGTGTAACGCGCCCGAGCAGTCAGGCTGTAGCGGGAGGACTTGCCGTATAGGTCAAGCGTTAGAGTCACGCCCCCCGCGTCCACGTCTACGCCGGTCAGGCTGGGCAGCACGCCATGAGGGCCAGACAGGGCCGCAGTCACAGCGGGCCACAGGCGGGGGGGCACCTGGAAGCCAGGAGCCTCGGGCCGGGCTTTGTGATACGTCTGCCCATGAATGCCCGTGTAGAGCACGGCTCGCACATCCCCGGCGAGGGTCAGAATCAGGGCATCCGGCCCGGCGAGCACGTCCACTTTCTTCCCTTCGCCGTCCTCAAAGTAGGGCCAGGGGTGGGCGGAGTCCGCCGGGCGCACGTCTTCGAGCATGGGCAGGTCCTCAAGGGCGAAGGTCATGCGGTCAGGCTTGGCATGGGTGACAGTGGGCGTGGGGTAGGCGCGGCGGACGTACCGAAGGGCGCGGCGCTGTAGGAAGCCCTCGTGGTCATCGTTAGCCCAGGCACCCGAGGCGAGTTCCACCACATCCACCAAGTCCTGAAAGGTCAGGCCCGCGCCCTGCCAGTGGTTCACCCACGCGCCCAAGATAGGGGCAAACAGAGTTTCCAAGCTGGCCTGAGCCGCGTCCCTCAGCACATTCCGGCGGGCGCATACTGGACACATACCCGTCTGCTCCCCTGGGTGAGTGAGGGCGGTGTGCTCCCCGCACACGTTGCACAAGTCCAGATGGGCGGGGGCGGTGCGGTCGGTGAAGGTAGGTATAAATCGGGCTTGCTTAGGTGCGGTCGCAGTCATGGTGCGCTCCTCCAGCGGTCGGTAAGGCGGGCCTGCCTGTCCAGTTCAGACAGGCCCAGAGAGGGTCAGGCAGCCAGCGCCCGGACGCTGGGGTAGAGGTGGCACAAGTGCTGCCAGACGGTACGGGCCTCCCGGTCCGTGAGTTCCGCCAGGCTCCCCAGCGGCACCCACTCCCCCAGCGCGGCGGCGGCGAGGGCGTAGTGCCGGGCACTGGGCAGCCCCAGGTGGCCCATGATCTTGTGCAGCTCAGCGGCGCGCGCCTTGCCGATGGTGGGCACGGTGCGCTCTTCATGGGTGAGGGTGACGCGGCCCTCAGACTTCGCCCACTCCAGCAGGCCCACGGCACGCTCGACGGTCGCCTCTTCGCCGTCCACCTGGGCGACGAGGGGGAGGCGCTGACCCTTCGCGTCCCGACCGCCCGTGAGGGTGACGGTGCGGGTGCCCAGGAGAACGCGGGCGCTGCGGCCTTCACCGTAGGAGCCGTACAGGGCGACTTCCCAGGTGCGGGTGACGGTGACGGGGCTGGTATCCTTCATGGTGCTTCCTTTCGTGCTACGTGGGGAGTCAGGTTGGGCGCTTTGCTGTAGGAGGCAGCGCCCTTCTCTGCTGCCCTTATAGTACACAGAAGTATGTACTATGTCAACCTTCTCTAATACTGCCTTCCGTGGTACTGTTTCTATATGACTAGTGCGGGAAGCGTAGTGCGCTGGCGCCTCGGGGAAATCCTTCAGGCGCGTGGCCTTACGGCATACAAACTGGCAGGGCAGCTCAATGGGAAGGTCAACCGAAACAGCGTCTACGCCATTGCCAGGGGGGACACCGACCGGGTAGACCGTGCCACGCTGGGGCACTTGCTGAGCGCCCTGGGAGAGTTGACCGGCCAGCGGTACACCGTGGGCGACTTGCTCGAATACAGCCCCGAGGAGGAGAGCGCTGAGGCCGAGACGGCGGCCACACTGGCGGACCACCCCGACATCCTCGACCGGGTGGAGCGGCTGGAGAGCGGGGCCGTGCGCATGATTCCTCTGGAGGAGGTGGCCGCAAAGTACGGCGTGAAGCTGTGAGCACCCCGCGGGGTGGAGAATCGGCGGAAATCCAATGCCCGCACCCTGACGCAGAGTGCCGAGCATGAATGCGAAGAAACAACGGAACCGCGCAGAAGCCCCCGCTCCTCAGCCGGTTGAGGTCGTCACATTCACCGTGACCTTCACCGAAGAGGCGGACGCTGACCTCATGGCGATCAGCGACGAGGGCACCCGTGGGGTGATCGTGCGTCGTGCAGCGGAACTACGGGGCGAGCCGCTGAAGCTCGGCAAGCCGCTCACGGGCCGCCTGAAGAATTACCTCAGCGTTCGGGCGGCAGGACAGCGTTACCGAATTGTGTACCGGGTGGCCGAGCAGGCCGGGCAGGTGATCGTGGTGGTGATCGGTATTCGGAAGGCCGGAGACAAACGGGACGCCTACGCCGTCGCTGAGAAGAGGCTGACGTGAACACCACTCTCCTGTTGGAAACCGGGGCAGACGAGCTACGCGTTCAACTGCGGGAGCTGGAAGCAGACACATCCCCCGCCATGCTGGACACGTGGGCAGCGAGCTTCAGTGAAAAGCCTGATCACACCGCCGCGCCGGGTGAAGCGGTGAACTTCGAGGGTGGGGAGTGAACTTCACCATTTCAAAGTTCACTCCTAGAAATGCCGTCTGGGACGGGGTGAGTGAACATGGTGAACGTAGTGAACTTTTAATCCCTCTTTCTAGAGGCGTGCGGGTGAGGCAGCGCAACGAAAGGCTGCTGAGGGGCACCCTTCGCCCTTCCCCAGAGTGTCAAGTAACTTTCTGGCCCTCCAGGTGCGGGTGAGGCATGGCGAAGGCGAGGAAAGCAGATACACCACCCCCCAAGCGAGGCAACGGGCGCGGCAGCGTGCGGCGGCTTCCCTCCGGGCGCTGGCAGTGGCGGGCGACCGTCGAGCTACCGAACGGCGAGGTTGTGCGGGCGGCGGGCACAGTGGACACGAAGACGGAAGCGGAAGAGGCCCTGAGCCGTGCCCGGACGGACGCGGCGCGCGGGCAGTTTGCCGTGACGCCGAAGACGACCGTTGAGGAGTACGTGCGGGCGTGGCATGAGGTCCGGCAGGTGGGGCAGGCGGCGAAGTACACCCACGGGCAAAAGAGCCTGATCGAGACACATATCGTTCCCGGACTCGGCAAGCGGCGGCTGGCGACGATTACCCCGCGTGACCTTGAGGCGTTCTATGCGGGCCTCCAGCACCGGGACGAACGCCGGGAGGACACGAAGGGGAAGCCGCTGGGCGACTCCATGAAGCGGCAGATTCATAACCTTCTCCACCTCGCCTTCTCCGAGGCGGTGCGGCACGGCGACCTGCTCCGCAACCCGGCAGACGTGGCACGGCCCCGCTACACCCGGCAGGCGGCGCAAGACGACACTGTGAAGGCATGGACGGAGGAAGAGGCGGGGAAGTTCTACCGGGTGGCGCGGCAGGATCGGCGCGGCGTGGTGTTCTGCTTCATGCTCGCTACCGGAATGCGAATCGGGGAAACGCTGGGCCTGCGCTGGGAGAACGTGGACCCTGATACGGGCCGCATTCAGATTAAAGAGGCGCTGGTGAGTCTGAGCGGGAAGGCCCACCGGACCACCCCCAAGACGGCCCGCTCACGCCGGACGGTGACGGTGGGCAGGGATGCGCTCGCCATCCTGCGCGAGATGCCGGAGCGCGTGGCGCTGGACCGGGAAGCCCAGGGTGGGAAGTACGTGGGAAGTGAAGCCGTGTTCACCACGTCGCGCGGCCTGCCTATCCTGACGGACAACGTTTATAAGCTCATGCGGGCGCTGTGTGAGCAGGCAGGTGTGCCGTACAAGGGGACGCACGTTCTCCGGCACACCTACATCTCGATTCAGGGGGCGAGCGGGAAGCCCGTGGAGGTGCTGAGCGCCCAGGTGGGGCACGCGCGGGCGTCCTTCACCCGTGACCGTTACCGGACGGTGTTTGAGGAGGAGCGCGGGGGACTGACTCTGGACCTTTCAGCACTCACGCGAGACTCAGAAAGGGAGGCTTAGGAATGCCGTTGGGCACGCGTTGGGCACGGCGGGCAATTGGGCACGTTCAGGGGCGGGGACATGAAAAGGGAAAACCCCGCGCTAGGCGAGGTTCTTGTCTGGCTCGGCAGGTAGGGGTCGAACCTACGACCATCCGATTAACAGTCGGACGCTCTGCCACTGAGCTACTGCCGAATACCTGGGTGGCGGGCCGTTTCCGGCGCGAGAGGGAGAGTAGCATGGCCCCCCCGATCCCGCAAGACCCCTACCTGCCTACGCCTGCGCGCCGCCCGGCATGATCGTTCCCGGATTCACGCCCAGGCAGTCGAACGCCGCCCGCCAGCGTTCCCCGGCGGGCACGTCCCACAGCAGTTCCGGCGTGTCCTGCTCCACCCACAGCCAGGTCCCCTCGCGGGCTTCCTCGGTGAGCTGGGCAGGACCCCATCCGGCGTAGCCCAGCAGGAGCATGAAGGTCTGCCCGCTCGCCGCCACCGCCCGCAGCACGTCGAGGCTGCTCGTCACGAACAGGTCGGCGGTCAGGCGCACCTCCCCCGGCAGGTCCATCCCCGCCCGGTACAGGCACCATCCCACGGCGGGGTCCACCGGGCCGCCCATCCACGCCGTCCCGGAGCCGCCCTCCGGCAGGTCGGGGAGAAGGTCGCGCACCGTCTGCCGCAGGGGTGAGGTGAGCACCAGCCCCAGCGCGCCCTTCTCGTCGTGCTCCAGCAGCAGGATCACCGCGCCCCCGAACAGGCCGTGCAGGTGGGGGCTGGCGACCAGGAACGTCAGCGGCACAGACATCGGGGGACAGGATAAACGCTCGTGGCCGGAACGCCGTAGAGGGTGAAGTGGGGGTGAGGGGGGTGGGGAGGGCCAAAAAATGCCCCCGGCACGCGACCGGGGGCAGGGTGAGGAGGAGAGCTTACGCGCTCGCGCCGGGTGCCCGGCGGGTGGAGCGGCGCTTAGGGGCGGGAGCCGCATTCTCGGTCTGACCCGCGCCGCGCTCCAGCGCCGCCAGCCCGCCGACGAGGGCCACGTCAAGCACCTCGTCCACCGTCTCGCAGGGGTGGAAGCGCATGGACGAGCGCAGGTGCAGCGGGATGTCGCGCAGGTCGGCCTCGTTCGCCTTGGGCATGATGATGTGGCGGATGCCCGCGCGCCGCGCGCCCAGCACCTTCTCCTTGAGGCCGCCGATGGGCAGGTAGCGCCCCGTCAGCGTCATCTCGCCCGTCATCGCCACGTCGCGCCGGGCAGGGATGCCGCTCAGGGCCGAGATCAGGCTCGTGACCATCGCGCCGCCCGCGCTGGGGCCTTCTTTCGGAATCGCCCCCGCCGGAACGTGGACGTGAATCTCCGAGTTGTCGATCCGCTCGCGGTCGAGGTGGAAGCGCTCGGAGTTGCTCTTGGCGTAGGTCAGGGCGGCGCGGGCCGACTCCTTCATCACGTCGCCGAGCTGGCCGGTCAGCACGAGGCCCTTGCCGGGCATCACCGAGGTCTCCACGAAGAGGATGTCGCCGCCGACGGGCGTGTAGAACATGCCGGTGCTGACGCCCACCATGTCCTCGCGCGCCTCGGACTCCGGCTGATAGCGGCTCTGGCCGAGGTAGCGGTCGAGTTCCTTGTCCGTCACCTTCGCGCGCTTGGTCTCCCCGGTGGCGATGCGGCGGGCGACCTTGCGGGCCACCGTGCCGATCTCGCGCTCCAGGTTGCGGACGCCCGCCTCACGGGTGTAGTGGCTGATCAGCCTTTCGAGCGCCGCGTCGGTGAAGCTGATCTGGTTGGCCTTCAGGCCGTTGGCGGTGAGCTGGCGCGGCAGCAGGTAGCGCTTGGCGATTTCCAGCTTCTCCTGCTCGATGTACGAGGAGAAGTCGATGACCTCCATGCGGTCCATCAGCGCGGCGGGAATCTGCTCGGGGTAGTTCGCCGTGGCGATGAACATCACCTCGCTGAGGTCGAAGGCCACGCCGAGGTAGTGGTCGGTGAAGTGCTGGTTCTGCGCGGGGTCGAGGACCTCCAGCAGCGCGCTGGACGGGTCGCCCTGGTAGCTCGACCCGAGCTTGTCCACCTCGTCGAGCAGGATGACCGGGTTCTTGGTGCCCGCCGTCCGCATGCCCTGGATGAGGCGGCCCGGCATCGCCCCGATGTAGGTGCGGCGGTGACCCCGGATGTCGCTCTCGTCGCGGGCACCGCCCAGCGCGATGCGGACGTACTTGCGCCCCAGCGCCCTGGCGATGCTCTGCGCGATGCTCGTCTTGCCGACGCCGGGAGGACCGGTGAAGACCAGAATCGGCCCCTTGTTGACCTCGGCGGCGTCGATCTCGCCGCGCTCGGCCCGCTCCTTACGCAGGCGGCGGACGGCCAGGAACTCCAGCACCCGGTCCTTGACCTTCTCCAGCCCGTAGTGGTCGTCGTCGAGAATCCCGGCGGCCTCCGGCACGTCGAGACGGTCCTCGCTGCGGACGTTCCACGGCAGCTCGGTGATCCAGGTGAGGTACGTGCGGATGACGGACGCCTCGGCGGCATCGGGGTGCATCCGGGCGAGGCGGTTGACCTCGCGGTCGATCTCCTTCTTGATCTCGGGCTTCAGGCCCAGCGCGTCGATCTTGGCGCGGAACTGCTCGGCCTCGTCGCCCTCGTCGCCGTCCTCACCGCCCTGAAGCTCCTTCTGGATGACCTTCATCTGCTCGCGCAGGTAGTACTCGCGCTGGTTCTTGTCGATCTCCTCCTTGACCTGCGCCCGGATGCGGGCCTGGACGGCCTGCACCTCCTGCTCGGTGTCGAGGAGCGTCAGCACGCGGCGGATGCGGTCGGTGACGCGCGCGGCCTCCAGGATCGCCTGCTTGTCCTCCAGCTTGAAGTCGAGGTGGAAGGCGATCTGGTCGGCCATCTCGCCGGGGTTGTCCTTGCCCTGGATGGTCTGGACGCTCTCGGCGCTCACCTTGCCGCCCTGCGCCACCGCCTCGAACTTCTCGCGCAACTCGCGGCCCAGGGCCTGAAGCTCCACCGGGTCGCCGCTCTCGGTCGGCAGCGGCGCGATGTCGGCGCGCAGGAATTCCCCGCGCGTGTAGCGGGTCACGCGGGCACGGGCCACCGCCGACACCAGCATCTGCACCGTGCCGTCGGGATTCTTGCGGACGCGCAGCACGTTACAGGCCGTGCCGACGTCGTACAGGTCGGTCCCCTGCGGGTCGTCCACGTCCTTGTCGCGCTGCGAGACGATCAGGATCACCTTGTCGCCCGCCATCGCCGCCTCGATGGCCTGGATGGAGAGGGCGCGGCTCGCGTCGATGTGCTGCACCATCGTCGGGTAGATGACGCTGCCCCGCACCGGGCACACGGGCACGTTGGCGGGCAGCGGGGTGGATGGGGTGTCGGTGGGCATGGAGGCTCCTTTCGCCCGAAAGCGGTCCTGCTCGGCGGCTTCTGGCGCTGGAGATGCCAGGAAACTTGAGTGCGAGTATATCAACTTTCGGCGGGGGGAGCAAGCGTCAGGCCCCGCGCCGCCGCCCGGTCCACAGCGCGTCCAGCACAGAAAAAGCCTACGCCCCCCACCCTGACAGCAACCCCACGGGGGGCTGACGGGACGTTTAACGTCGGGGGCCGTTCCCACCCCTTCGTCCTCTGCCTTCTGCCTTCTGCCTTTTGCCCCTGTGACCGTCCCGTAACGTTCCCCCCCTACCCTCGGAGGCGATGCGACAACGTGTGGGGGGGGGCGAGGGAGAGGGCGGGGCACCGCCGGGGGCCTTCACGCTGGAGGTGACGGTGCCGCTGGCGGGCGAGGCCGTGCCCGTGCGGCTGGGCGTGCGGACGTGGGGGAGGTTGAATGCGGCGCGCGACAACGCCGTGCTGGTGTGCCACTACTACACCGGCACGGCGCACGCGGCGGGACCCGGCGCGGACGGGGCGGCGGGCTGGTGGGACCCCCTCATCGGGCCGGGGCGCGCGGTGGACACGGACCGCTTCTGCGTGGTGGCGATGAACACACCGTCCAACGTGCAGTCGGGCGACCCGGCGGTGGTGACGACCGGGCCGGACACCGGGCACCCGGACGGCCAGCCGTGGGGGAACCGCTTCCCCGCCTGGACCTTCGGGGACCTCCACAGGCTGCAACTCGCGCTGCTGCGTCACCTCGGGGCGGCGCGTTGGCACGCCGTTCTCGGCCCCAGCTTCGGGGGGATGCAGGCCCTCCAGTGGGCGGCCCGGTCGCCCGACCTCGCGCCGCGCGTGGCCGCCGTCGCCACCAGCCCCTGCGCGGGTCCGGTGCTGCGGGGGGCCTTCGCGCCGCTGATGCGCGACGTGGCCGCCACCGGGGGCGTCACGGGAGCGCTGCGGCTGATCTCCCTCTTCGGGCTGGGGGCCGACGCCCTGGAGCGCACCTTCCGGGAGACGAGCTTCGAGACGTACCTGCGAACGCGGGGGGCCACGGCGAGCCTCGCGCACATCCTCGACATCGCGCGGGTGGTGGAGACGCACGACCTGGACGAGGTGGCCCCGCGCGCCGAACTGTTTACCCGCTGGCGGGACATGGGGTTGCGCCTGCTCACCGTGAACATCCGGGGCGACCAGTTTTTCCCCTCCCACGAGATGCGGGCCTTCTCGGAGGTGAGCCGGGCGGCGGGCGTGGCCCACACCCACCTGGAGTACGACTCGGCGCACGGGCACCTCGGCTGCGTGGCGGACACCGCCCCCTTCGCGCCCCTGCTGCGCGGCCTGCTGGACGACACCCTGCCCGCCGTGCCCCCGCCCCCCGACCCCCTCGCCGCCGGGGACGTGCCCCATGCCTGAGTGGGGCCAGCCGGACCGCGTGCTCGTCGCCCTGCACGGGAACTTCGCGTCGTCGGCGTGGTGGGAGGACCTCCTCGCCGACCCGCCGGACGGCTGGCGCGTCCTCGCCCCCGACCTGCCGGGCTTCGCCGGGACCGGGCATGAGGGGGAGGTCGGCATCGGGGCCTATGCCGGCTGGCTCGCCGGCTGGCTGCGCGATCGGGGCGTGGCCTGGCCCGTGCTGCTGGGGCACAGCCTCGGCGGGGCGGTCGCGCTGGAGTTCGCCGCCCGCGACCCCGCCGCCCTCTGCGGCCTCGTCCTCGCGGCGAGTGCGCCCCTGGGCGGCCTCGTCACCCCGGAGGAGAATTACCCCGTGCTGGAGCTGCTGCGCGTGAATCCGGGCCTGCGCGAGGTGAGCCTGGGGGCGCTCTTCCCCTCCGCCCGGCCCGCCAACTTCGCGCGGCTCGTGGAGGACGGCGGGCGGATGGTGGCGGGCCACTCCGCTGAAAACGCCCGCGCTCTCGCCGCGTGGAGCGTGGACCCCGCGCGGCTCACCGGGCTGCCCGTCCTCGTGCTGGGGGGCGAGCTGGATACCCTCGTTACCCCGGAGATGGTACGGACGCAGGCGACGGCGCTGGGCACCTCGGCCACCATCGTGGACGGGCGCGGCCACGGCTTCCCACAGGAGGACCCCTCCGCCTTCCGCGCCCTCCTGAACAACTTTCTGGCCTCTCCCGCCGTCTCGCTGGTGGCTGGAAGCTGGCCGCTGGTCGCCGGGGGCTGACCGTCCCCCTCCACCCCACCCCTAGACTGGAGCACACATGAACAAGGTTTACGAGAGCGCCCCGTCGGCGCTGCAAGACATCGTGCAAGACGGCCAAACGGTCGCCGTCGGGGGCTTCGGGCTGTGCGGCATTCCCGAGCAACTTATCCTCGCCCTGCGCGACAGCGGCGTGACTGGCCTCACCGCCGTGAGCAACAACGCGGGCGTGGACGGCTTCGGCCTCGGCCTGCTGCTCCAGACCCGCCAGATTCGCAAGATGGTGTCCTCCTACGTCGGCGAGAACAGGGAGTTCGAGCGCCAGTATCTCAACGGCGAACTGGAACTGGAGTTCACCCCCCAGGGCACGCTGGCCGAACGCCTGCGCGCGGGCGGGGCGGGCATTCCCGGCTTCTATACGCGAACGGGCGTCGGAACGCTGGTCGCCGAGGGCAAGGAACACAAGGAGTTCGACGGCGAGACGTACATCTTGGAGCGGGGCATCGTCGCCGACCTCGCGCTCGTCAAGGCGTGGAAGGCGGACAAGGCGGGCAACCTCGTCTACCGCAAGACCGCCCGCAACTTCAACCCGATGGTCGCCACCGCCGGGAGGGTCACGGTCGTCGAGGTGGAGGAGATCGTGGAGGTCGGCGGACTCGACCCCGACGAGGTGGACACACCCGGCATCTTCGTGCAGCGGGTGATTTTGAACGCCGCGCCGGAGAAGCGAATCGAACAGCGCACGGTGCGGCCATAGCGTGCCGCCCGGAAGTCTGGAAGTCGAGGCGTCCAGTCCCGCGCTCCTTCTCCTCGACCCCTCGACCCTCCGACCCCTCGACCCCCCGAAGGAGACCTCATGCCCTGGACAAGAGACGAGATGGCCCGCCGCGCCGCACGGGAGTTGCAGGACGGCTACTACGTGAACCTCGGCATCGGCCTGCCCACGCTGGTCGCCAACCACATCCCCGACGGCGTGAGCGTGTGGCTCCAGTCCGAGAACGGCCTCTTGGGCATCGGCCCCTTTCCCACCGAGGACGAGGTGGACCCCGACCTGATCAACGCGGGCAAGCAGACGGTGACGGCGCTGCCCGGCGCGAGCTTCTTCTCCAGCGCGGATTCCTTCGGGATGATTCGCGGCGGGCACGTCAACCTCGCCATTCTGGGGGCCATGCAGGTCAGTGCGGCGGGCGACCTCGCCAACTGGATGATCCCCGGCAAGATGGTCAAGGGGATGGGCGGGGCGATGGACCTCGTGGCGGGCGTGCAGCGCGTGGTCGTGCTGATGGAACACGTGGCGAAGGGCGACGCGCACAAGATTCTGCCCGACTGTACGCTGCCGCTGACCGGGAAGGGCGTGGTGGACCGCATCATCACCGACCTCGGGGTGCTGGACGTGACGCCGGAGGGGTTGAAGGTGGTGGAACTCGCCCCCGGCGTGACGCTGGAGGAACTGCGGATGAAGACGGGGGCGGAGGTTCGGGAGTGAGGGTTCAGGCGGACGCGGCAGAGGAGACCCGTGCCCCCACCACCCCGTCCGGCTTCAAGGTCACGCCCGCCACCAGCCCGGTCGGTCCGCCGTCCGGCACGTCCAGCGTGTAGCTCCTGAGCACGAGGGCAGAGATGAGGACGGCCTCCATCAGCGCGAGGTGGTTGCCGATGCACATCCGCGCCCCAGCCCCGAAGGGCATGAAGGCTTCCGGTGTACGTGTCTGATTCAGCCACCGCTCGGGCCGGAAAGCGTCCGGCCCCGGCCAGAAGCGCGCGTTCCGTTGCAGCAGGAAGATGTTGACGCTGACGTTCGCCCCCTCTTCGAGGGGCACCCCCGCCACCGTGACGGGCTGGGTGGCCTGACGCGGCACGAGCCAAGCGGGCGGGTAGAGCCGCAGCGTCTCCTGAATGCAGGCGTTCAGCAGCGGGAAGCTCCGCGCGTCGGCGGCGGTGGGCGGGCGGTCCCCCAGCGCCCCCCGGACCTCGGCCTGCACCCGTTCCCGCAGCTCCGGGTGGCGCGACAGGTTCAGGAACAGGTAGGTCAGCAGGGTGGCCGTCGTCTCGTGCCCGGCGAGGAAGAGGGTCATCACCTCGTCGCGCAGCTCGGCGTCGCTCAGGCCGCCCCCGCCCTCCTCGTCCCGCGCGGCCAGGAGCATGCCCAGCAGGTCGTTGCCCTCCGCCCCGGACGCCCGCCGCTCGCGGATGATGCGGTGAACGATCTCATCCAGCGCCCGCGCCGCCGCCCTCTCCCGCAGCAGGGACGGCGTGGGCAGCCGCCAATCCACGACCGACCGCACCCGCGCCGCCGTGCTCGCCAGCAGGGGCGGGAGTTCGCGCTCCACGGCCCGCAGGTCCTCGTCCCGCAGGGCAGCACCGAACAGCACCGCCGCCACCGCCCGCAGGGTGACGTGCGCCGTGACGGAGGCCACGTCCACCGTCTCCCCCGACCGCGCGGCCCCCCCCAGCCGGGCGAGCAGCGGCCCCGTCGCCCCCACGATCTCGTCCGCCATGCCCTCCAGCGCCGCGCGGTGGAAGGCGGGCTGCATCAGGCGGCGGTGTGCCCGCCACGTCTCCCCCTCGGCGGTGAGGAGTCCACCCCCCAGAAAGTCCCGCATCTTCTGGATACCGCGCCCCTTGCGAAAGCTCGCCGCCCCCGCCACCAGCACCTCCCGCGCCGCTCCCGGCTCCGCCACCACCAGCACGTCGCGCGGGCCGAGGCGCAGCCGGAACACGTCGCCGTAGGCCGCCCGAGCGTGCCGCATGAAGCCCACCGCGTCCCGCCGCAACTCGGGCAGGTTGCCCCACACGCCATGCCCCCGTGGTCCGTCCGGCCAACCTGCGCTCTGTGTCATGGGAGGAGTATGGTCCTCCGCGCGCGCCGCCACTCCTCTCCCACAGGACAAGTCCGGGACGACACTCGTCACCCCGGACATCCAGAACCTTCAGCTTCGGCGTTGTCCTACGGGCGCACCACCTCGCGCGGGGCCTCCAGCCCGAGCAGCATCTCCTCGCTGAGGGTCTTCTCACGGGCGATGGCGTAGATCATCAGGCCGTAGAAGACCTTCGCGCAGATGTCGGCGACCGAGTGCCCGACCTGCCCCGTCACGAAGGCGGGGGCACCGCCCAGCCCCAGCAGCGGGAGGGCGTACACGAGCGGGTGGAGGCTCCACGAGGCCAGCATCAGGACGCGCAGCCGCGTGAACAGCTCGCGCACGCGCGGCGTCTCGAAGCTCAGCACCCCGCGCAGCTCGCTCCACAGCACGAACAGGATGTACCCGAAGGGCACGCACGATGCCGCACCCCACGCCGCACGCAGGGCGAGGTTCTCGCGCTGGGCCTCCCCCACGTACCCCAGGCCGATCATCAGGGCGGCGGCCACCGCGAGCCGCGTCACGAGGCTGGCACTCTTGCGCCGCCCGATGTCGAGGACCAGCATCAGCGCCGCCAGGATCAGGGGCACCGTGGCGAGCCAGTCGGCGTAGCGGAAGGCGTCGGCGAAGGGCTGCCCGGTGGGGACGTAGGCACCGTTCTGAAGGGTGTAGGCGGCCTTCCAGCCCCCCAGCAGTTGCCAGTAGTGGTAGCCCGCCATGCCGACGGCCACGGCCATCAGGCTCAGGGCGAGACGGTAGGCGCTGGCGACCTGCGAGCGCAGCAGCGTGAACAGCAGCGCCGCGCCGCCCATGATCGCGGTCGTGAGGTTGAGGGCGTTGAGGATCAGCAGGTGCTGGCCGGCGGTGAGGGGCATCAGGTCGTTCATTCGGTCTCCGGGCGCGCAGCGCCGTGGGGGGTGAGGTGGAGGTGGTCGTCGAACCCTGCGGCGGACCCGGTGACGCGCCGCAGGTGCCCGGCGAGGACGCGCTGCAACTCGCGCGGCTCGGTGGCGGCGTGCTGGTCGCGCACCAGGGCGAGCAGGCGCGGGGCACGCTCGTCGAGTTCCTCGTGCAGCTCGCGCTCGAAGGCCCGCCACAGCTCCTCGGCGGTCGGAACGGCGGGGGGCGGGCCTCCACTTGCGAACGGGCCACCCACGGGCGGGGGGGCCGGGGCGAGGGCGTCGGGGGCGTGCAGCAGCGCGGGCAGGTCGCGCGGGGTCCACGCGATCACGGTCTGGCGGTAGCCCGCCGTGTTGATGGGCAGGGCGGCACCGGGGGGCACGCTGCCGCGAAGCTCCCAGATGTGGTGGTGCGTCAGGCCGCGTTCCAGCAGCAGCACGCCCTCGAAGCCCCGCGCGGCGAGGTCGGTCAGGAGGGTCGGCTGGTGCGCGGTCAGGGGCTGGGCGAGCGCCAGAACCCGTCCGTCCACGGCGGCGAGGGCGAGCGACGCCGGCCCCGCCCCCAGCGCGAACGCATGGACCGTGCCGTGTCGCGCCCCGCGCAGGGTGGCCTCGGCGGCCTCGACGGGCGGCAGGCCACCGGACACCGCGTGGACGACGCGGCCCCGGTGCAGCAGCAACCAGCCCCGCGTCCCACCGGGCAGGTCCACCTCGAACAGCCCCGTGCATCCCTCGGCCCGACGCTGGGCCAGGGTGGCGGTGAAAGTCGAACTGGGCAGGTACTCGCCCGCCGTGCGGCGACGGGTCAGCAGCCGAAAGACGTGGGTGACGGGCGAGGCGACCCCGGCGCTCATCCTCGTCCCCCGTGGGCCGTGCCGCCCGGTGAACGTTCAGCCCAGGGCTGGACCTCCCGGCGCGTCGCCCAATCTCCATTCCACCACCGCGAACGAGGCAGGGTCTTTCCAAGTGCGCTTAGCATTCTCCCCTTGTAAAAGGGGAAGACTCACAGGAATCTTTTCGGCCTCTCCTAAAAGTATCCGCGCCGACAAAAATGGAACCGAGATGGATGGTGCAGGGACTTAACGGAAGAGCTTGTCTCCAAAGCACCTGTCCCCGGCTGTGAGGGAGGGGACATCGGGGACCCAGGCGCAGGGAGGCACGTCGGGCAGTCGGGTGTTGGACCACCAGGGAAGCTGTGGTTCCAGGAACGCCCGAGGGGGTGAGGGGGTGAGGTCACTCGGCCTTCTCCCCCCACAACTAACGAGCGTTTGTTAGACTGGCGCTACAGATGACCCAGCCTGACACCCGCGCCCCGGCGTCGTCCTCCCCCGCTTCCGACCTGTGGGCGGAGGCCCTCGCCCGCCTCGCCGCCGACCGGGAACGGGTGTGGGCAGGTGGGGGGGCGAGGGCGCAGCAGCGTCAGCACGACAAGAACCGCCTCACCGCGCGGGAGCGCATCGCCCGGCTGGTGGACCCCGGCACCGCGTTCGACGAGCTGATGACCTTTGCGGGCTGGGGCATGTACGAGGAGGTCGGCGGTTGCCCGAGTGGCGGCACCGTAACGGGCATCGGGCAGATTGCGGGCCGCCCCTGGATGATCGTCGCCAACGACGCGACCGTGAAGGCGGGGGCCTTTTTCCCGATCACGGCGAAAAAGGTCATCCGGGCGCAGACCATCGCCCTCGAAAATCACCTGCCCGTCGTGTATCTCGTGGACTCGGCGGGCGTGTACCTGCCCATGCAGGACGAGATTTTCCCCGATCAGGACGACTTCGGGCGGGTGTTCTACCTCAACGCCCGGATGAGCGCGAGGGGCATTCCGCAGATCGCGGCCATCATGGGCAATTGCGTGGCGGGCGGCGCGTACCTGCCCGTCATGTGCGACACGCTGATCATGACGGAGGGGTCGGGCCTGTACCTCGCCGGACCCGCGCTCGTGCGGGCCGCCATCGGGCAGGTCGTGGACTCGGAGGAACTGGGCGGCGCGGCCATGCACGCCGGGATTGCCGGGACGGTGGACTACCGCGAGCCGGACGACGACGCGGCGTTGAGCCGGGTGCGTTCGCTCGCCGACCTGTACGCGCAGGGGGAGGTGGCCCCGTGGGCGCGGCGGCGGTCGGGGGTGCGTGAGCCTCAGCCGCGTGACCTCACCGAACTCGTCGGTTTCGATGGGAGCAGGCCCTACGACGTGCGCGACCTCATCACGTCCATCATCGACGGCGGGGCCAACGGTGAGCCAGGCTTTCACGAGTTCAAGGCCGAGTACGGGGAAACCATCGTGTGCGGCTTCGGGCGGCTCGGCGGCTATCCGGTCGGCTTCGTGGCGAACCAGCGCACCGTCATCAGGAAGAAGCTCAAGGCGGGCGGCGAACCCGGCCTCCGCACCCGCATCGAGGTCGGCGGCGTGATCTACGGCGACTCCGCCGACAAGGCCGCCCGCTTCATCCTCGACGCGAATCAGGCGGGTGTGCCGCTCGTCTTCCTCTCCGACGTGACCGGCTTCATGGTGGGCCGCGACTCCGAGCAGGAGGGCATCATCCGCCGGGGCGCGAAGCTCGTGAACGCGGTGTCCAACTCCGTCGTCCCCAAGATCACCGTGATCACGGGCGGCTCGTTCGGGGCCGGAAATTACGCGATGAACGGCAAGGCGTACGGTCCCCGCTTCCTCTTCGCGTGGCCCAGCGCCAAATACGCCGTGATGAGCGGCAACGCGGCGGCCAAGACCCTCCTCGACATCCAACTCGCCGCCCTGAAACGTGCGGGCCACGACCCCGACGACGAGGAACTCGCCCGCCTCTACGAGGAGGTCAAGACCAAGTACGACACCGAACTCGACCCCCGCTACGCCGCCGCCCGCCTGTGGGTGGACGAGATCATCCCGCCGAACGACACGCGCGAGCGGCTGATTCGCGCCCTGGAGGCGTGCGCCGGGAACCCGCACCAGGAGGAGTTGCGGGTGGGGGTGTTTCAGGTGTAGGTCAGTCCGTCCAGAAGTCGAGGAGTCGAGGGGTCAAGCCTCGCTTCTGTTTCTCGACTCTTCGACCCCTTGACAGCTCGACCCCACCGGAGGCTTCCCCCATGACCAGCACCCTCGACCGACCCACCAACCCCAACGTCTCGCCCCTGAACGACGACCAGCGCACCATCATCTCGGCCCTGAAGAGCTTTCTGAGAGACCGCGTGGAGCCGGGGGCCGCCGAGCGCGACCAGACGGGCGAGTTTCCCCTCCAGATCGTCAAGGAACTGGGCGACATGGGCATCATGGGCGCGCAGACGCCGGAGGAGTACGGCGGCTCGGGCCTGGACACCGCCACCTTCGCCATGATCATCGAGGAAGTCGCGGCGGTGGACGGCTCGCTGTGCCTCACCGTGGCCTCGCACAACTCGCTGTGTCAGGGCCACATCCTGATCGGCGGCACGGAGGAGCAGAAGCGGAAGTTTCTCCCCGACCTCGCCTCCGCGAAGAAGCTCGGCGCGTGGGGTCTCACCGAACCCGCCAGCGGCAGCGACAGCGGCGGCCTCCAGACGCGGGCGGTTGAGCAGGCGGACGGCTCGTGGATTCTGAACGGCTCGAAGAACTTCATCACGCAGGGGAGCGTGGGCGGCACTTATGTCATCCTCGCGCGCACGGACGCGCCGCGCCCCGGCAAGGGCAAGAACGACGGCATCAGCGCCTTCGTCTTCAACCGCGACGAGGTGACGGGTTTTTCCATCGGGCGCAAGGAGGACAAGCTCGGCCTGCGGAGCAGCGACACGGCCCAACTGATCTTCGAGGACATCCACCTGCCCGCCGAGGCACTGCTGGGCGAGCGCGGCAACGCCTTCAAGGACGTGATGCGCGTGCTGGACGGTGGGCGGGTCGGCATCGCCGCGATGGGGCTGGGGCTGGGCCGCGCCGCCTTCGAGTTCGCCGCGCGCTACACCGCCGGGCGCGAGCAGTTCGGCAAGGCCATCGCTCACCACCAGGACATCGCCTTCCGCCTCGCCGACATGGACACCCAGTTGGAGGCCGCCCGCCTGCTCATCCGCAAGGCCGCCGACCTCAAGGACGCGGGGCAGAACTTCACCGCCGCCGTCGCCCGCGCCAAGCTCTACGCGACCACCGTGGGCGTCCAGGCCTGCGACGAGGCCATCCAGATGCTCGGCGGCTACGGCTATATCAAGGAGTACCCGGTGGAACGCTACTGGCGCGACAACCGCCTGACCCGCATCGGCGAGGGGACGGACGAGGTGCAGCGCCTGGTGATCAGCCGGGACGTGATGAAGCGGTTTGCGGAGTAGGGGACGAGTACAACATCACGCCGATGTGTTTCCGAGGCGCGGCTGCCATCCTGGTATGGTGCCGCGCCTCAAGACTATTTCTCTCCGAACGTTGCTTACAGCACGCGAGAAATTGCCTCTGCGACCTGACGACCGTTTCGAGCATCTGCTGGAGCGATTCAGGGTCGTGTTCGATGCGTCGCGGGTAGGCAAGGACCTCTTTCAATTACAACGCAACAATCTTGTGTTCTGGTTGTTCGAGGGCATGCTCCACAGCATTGAAATCACGGTGGGCCATTCTCCGAGCGATCTGGTGAACTGGTGTGGCTTCGATTTCTCAAACGACATCTTGAATTGGTGTGCAGAGCAGGGCATTGAACTTTCCCCGATGCAAGAGGCTGACGAAGGTCAATTGTGGATGTCGCTGTCAGGCGCATTGATTGCTCTACAGGGCGGCAGCCTTTGGAACATCACGCTGACTATCGGTTGAGCAGCCCTACCCATACCGCCCCACCCGCTCCACCAGCAGCCCGAAAAATCCGTCCGCATCCACCTCCGTCATCACCTCGGCGTTAGGTGTCTTGCCCGTCACGTTCCACACGTCCGCCACTGTGCGCCCACGGCTCGGTCCCTCGGTCAGGTCCATTTCCACATGCATGGGGCGCGTCTTGAAGAGGTCCGGGCGCAGCAGCCACGCGACGGTCAGGGGATCGTGGAGGGCACCACCGTCCCAGCCGTAGCGGACGCGGTGGTGTTCGGCGAAGAACTCCAGCAGCACGGCCACGAACTCGCCGACCTCGGTGCCCAGGTCACGGAACGCCTGCACCCGCGCCGGATGTGCGATGGCCTGATGCGAGGCGTTCAGGCCGATCATCGTGACGGGCACGCCGGAGGTCAGGACGATATGGGCGGCGTGCGGGTCGGCGAGCGCGTTGAACTCGGTGGCGGGCGTCCAGTTGCCCGTGTCGGTCGAGCCGCCCATCCAGACGATCCGCCGGATGAGGGGCGCGATGTCGGGCGCGAGTCGCAGGGCCAGGGCGATGTTCGTCAGCGGCCCGGTCGGCACGAGAGTCACGTCGCCGGGATGCTCCCGCACGGCGCGGATGAGGAAGTGTGCGGCGTGCCCCGGCTGCACATCCCGGCTGGGTGAGGGCAGGTGTGGTCCGTCCAACCCGCTCTCCCCATGCACGAGTTCGGCGCTGATAGGCGCAGCGACGAGCGGTCGGTCGGCCCCCCGGTACACGGGCACGTCCGCGCGGGCGAGTTCGCGGACGATCAGGGTGTTGCGGGTGGTGCGCTCCACCCCGACGTTGCCGAAGACGGTGGTGAGGCCCAGCACCCGCAGCTCCGGGCTGGCGAGCGCGAGAAGGATGTTCACGGCGTCGTCGTGGCCGGGGTCGCCGTCGAGGATGACGTTGAGGGGCATTTGTCATGCATTGTGTCACCCCCTACCGGGTGGATGAATTCAACGTAAGCTATTCCGCATCTGCCCCACGCCGCCGCCCCTACACTGTGTCCATGAAGGGCCTGCGTGAATTCATCGACTGGCTCCGGGAGGCGCTCAAGGGCGCTCCCCAACCGCAGCCGGTCCCCATTCCCGTCCGCGTGCGCGACCGCCGCTGAGCGGGCCTCCTCACCTCACAACCTTCTCGCTCACCCACAGGTGGGCGTTTTTCTTGGGAGTGGGCGGTGGAGCGGCGGGCGACCCCTCAGTCAGCTTCGCTGACAGCTCCCCTGGGGGGGAGCCTGAACGGCTTCTGCCTCCCTTTCAGGGGAGGTGCCCCGAAGGGGCGGAGGGGTCGCCCGTGACTCCGCCGAACAGCGCCCGCGTAGCGCCGTCCCGCCTCCCCCTCTTGGTGACACAGGGCCGCCGCCCGCCGCCGGGGCCGCGCTATGCTGCGCGCCGTGCGCGGTTCGTCCCAACACGTCCCCGAACAAGCTGTGTCCGCGCCCGGCGAGCACGGCATGGAGGACCTGCGCCCCCTGATCGCCGACCGACCGGCGGAGGAGCGTGAGCGGGTCGAGCGGGCCTACGCTTTCGCGCGGGACGCCCACGCGGGGGTGAACCGCAAGAGCGGCGAGCCGTACATCACCCACCCGGTCGCGGTGGCCGTGATTCTGGCGGGGCTGGGGATGGACACCGACAGCATCCTCGCCGGGCTGCTCCACGACACGGTGGAGGACGTGGAGGGCGTGACCTTCGAGGCCATCGAGCGGGAGTTCGGCGAGGGCGTGCGCCGCATCGTGGAGGGCGAGACAAAGGTCAGCAAGCTCTCCAAGCAGGGAAGTCAGGCCGCGCAGGTCAGCGACGCGGGCCGCGACGTGCAGGCCGAGAACCTGCGCCAGATGCTCGTCGCCATGACGGGCGACATCCGCGTCATCGTGGTCAAGCTCGCCGACCGCCTCCACAACATGCGGACGCTCGGGGCCATGAAGCCGGAGAAGCAGGCCAGGATCGCCCGCGAGACGATGGAGATTTTCGCGCCGCTCGCGCACCGCCTCGGCATCGGGCAGATCAAGTGGGAACTCGAAGACCTCGCGTTCCAGTACCTCCAGCCGGGCGACTACGAGTACCTGCAAACGCGGCTGCGGACCCGGCAGGAGGAGCGGCAGGCCCTCATCGAGCAGGCGGTGGCGCAACTCCGCGCGGCGCTGGAGGACGACCTCGAACTCCCCGAGTGGGTCAGCGACATCGACATCGCGGGGCGGAGCAAGCACCTCTGGAGCATCCATACCAAGATGCAGAAGGAGGGCAAGGGGCTGGAGCAGATTTTCGACCTCCTCGCCATCCGGGTGATCCTGACGCCGCGTGACCTCACCGTGCCCCCCGGCACCGACGAGAAACGCCGCGAGCGGGCCGAGGCGACGCGGGAAAAGCGCATCTGCTACCACACGGTCTCCATCGTGCATTCGATGTGGACGCCGCTGCCGGGCCGTTTCAAGGACTACATCGCGGTCCCGAAGCCCAACGGCTACCAGAGCCTCCACACGACCGTCATCAGCCAGAGCGGGCAGCCCATCGAGGTGCAGATTCGCAGCCTGCGAATGCACGAGATCGCCGAGTACGGGGTCGCCGCCCACTGGATGTACAAGCAGGGCACGGGCCTCGCGCAAAAGGACCGCGAGAACTGGATCGCCCAACTGCGCGAGCTGCAACACGAGATCAACGACGCCTCGGACTACCTCGACGCGGTGAAGACCGACATCCTCTCCCAGCGGGTGCGGGTCTTCACGCCGAAGGGGCTGGCGCTCTCGCTGCCGGTGGGCAGCACGCCCGTGGACTTCGCCTACCACATCCACACCCGCATCGGCGAGACGACGGTGGGGGCGCGGGTGAACGGCTCCATCGTGCCGCTCTCGTACAAGCTCGGCAACGGCGACATGGTGGAGATCGTGACGAGCAAGAACGGCCACCCCAGCAAGGACTGGCTGAACTTCACCGTCACCCGCTCGGCCCGCGCCAAGATTCGTCATCACTTCCGCCAGCAGGAACGCGCCGAGGCGCTGCAACACGGCCACGACCTGCTGGAACGCTACCTCCGCAAGCGTCAGCTTCCGGTGCGCCAATTGATGCGGACGAAACTGCTGGAGGACGCCACCTCCAAGCTCGTGGGCACCCGCAACCCCGACGACCTGTATCTCGCGCTGAACGCGGGCAAACTCACCCCCAGCGTGGTGGGGCGCGTGCTGTCGCCCAGCCTGGCCCAGGAGCAGGCCCCCGAGCGGCGCGGCCCGCCGCCCCCCAGGCCCACCGAACCCGGCGGCGTGTACGTGGAGGGCATGAGCACGGCGACGAAGCTCTCGCAGTGCTGCAACCCCATCCGGGGCGATCAAATCATGGGTTACCTCACGCGCGGGCGCGGCGTCAGCATCCACCGCCTCGACTGCCCGAACATGGTCCGGCTCCTCAAGGACGAACCCGAACGCTGCATCACCGCCAGTTGGGACGCGGGCACGCCGGGCAGCACCCTCGTGGACCTCGACGTGGTGGCCGTGGACCGCGCCGGGCTGCTGGCCGACGTGCTGGGCGTGCTGGCGGTCCAGAAGCGCAGCCCCCTCAAGATCGAGGCGGGCGTGAGCGCGGGCGACGTGGCCCACATCCTGCTGCGCCTCGCCGTGGAGGGGCAGGCCGACCTGGAGGCCGTGCGCGGTGCCGTTCTGCGCGTGCCCGGCGTCACCGACGTTCTGCGCGCGGGCAAGGGCAACGGGCGGGCGCGGAACGGGGCGGGGTGAGGCAGTTCCCTGAGTTATGAGTTTCTAATATTTGAGAACTTAAGACATGGCATTTCATCGGTTGGGAGAGGGCATGGGATTCTACACAATCGTTGACGTGCCGTTTCCGTCTGTCGTCTTCAAGGTGAGCGAAAACAATCTATTCGTCATTGGCTTATTTATATGGGTGGTAGAAAAACTGGAGAAGGAGATGGCCGCCCGGTATGGGCAGGTCAAAGCAGAGGTTATCTTCATATCAAAATTTGGTCAGTATGACTATCACATAGCGCTGACATTCCCCCATCAAACTGATCTAAAGGCAGACGGTTTCCTGATGGAAAGATTTACCAAGAAGCCGACGCTTTGATGACAGATATAGTTGCGCGGACGAGTTTGAGTCATTATTTGCAATACTTCGACGCAAACAGCAAAAAGCTCGCACATCAAGCGGCCAGGATAGTCAAGGTGGAAGGGGATTAAAACATGTTCCTGACGCCCCTCGCCGAAACTTCGTTGACGTGCCTCTGGGCAGGGAATACTCCCATACACTCCCCCCCCCCACACCCTTTCCTCCGCCGCCCCTCACGCTCCGCCTCTAGCCTGGGCCGCATGATGCGCCGCGCCCTCCTCCTCTCCGCCGCCCTGTTCGCCGTCCAGGCCGGGGCACAGACGCTCGTGCCGCTCGACTCGCGCCCGGCGACGCGGGTGCTGCCCGCCCTGATCGCGGGGGTGCGCGGGGGAACGCCGCATGTGCCCGCCGCCGACCTCCTCGGCAATGCGGAGCGCGGGGCGGACCCGGCGGCCCTGGGGGCGTGGCTCGCCGCGCAGCCGACGGACGGGCCGCTCGTGGTTGCGCTGGACGCCTTCGCCTACGGCGGTCTGGTCCAGTCGCGCACGAGTCCGCTCACGGCGCAGGAGGCATTGGCCCGGCTGAACCCCGTGCGGGCGTGGGGGGGGCGGACGGGGCAGCCCATCTTCGCCTTCATCACCCTGCCGCGCGAGCCGGACGCGACGAATCGGGAACGCAACCTCGCCGTCGTGCGTGAGATGGTGGAGTGGGCACGCTCGGGCGTGTTCAGGGAGCTGCATGTGACGTGGGACGACGCCCTCCCCGGCAGCCCCTCCCCCGCCGAGGGCGCGGCGCTGGCGCAGACTGCCTCCGAGAACGTGCGCGTCTACCCCGGCGCGGACGAGGTGCTGGCGATGCTCGCCGCCCGTGCCCTCGCGCCCGCCGAGAAGACCGTGCGCGTGGAGTACAGCGACCCGGCGAAGGCCGCGCAGGTCATCCGCTACGAGGGCATTCCCCTCACCGCGAGCGCCGAGAACCACGCACGGGGAAGCGGCTTCCGGGTGGTGGGGGAGGGCGCGGCGGACCTGACCCTCTTCGTCTACAACGGCGGGGACGCGAGGCAGGCCGCCGTGCGTGTGAGCGCCCTCCTGCGGCGCGGCCCGGTTGCCGTGGCGGACGTGGCGCAGGTCAACCTCGGCAATACCCGCCTGTGGACCGACCTCGCCACCCTGCGGCAGCACGCGAACCTGCGCTCGCTCGCCGCTTGGGGCACGCCGGGCAACAACCTCGGCACGGCCCTGGCCCACGCCCGGATGACGTTGGAGGGGGCCGACCCGCTGCGGCAGGACGCCCTCCTCGCCCGCGAGTACGCCAACGACGTGATCTACAGCGCCGAGGTGCGCGCGGCCCTTCGCAAGGCCATCCCCGAGGCCGAGCTGAGCACGCCCGCCGGGCAGGCGCGGCTGCTGGACCTCGCGCGGGGCTATTTCCCGCTCCGCCTCGGTCTGACGTATACCCTCGACGACGCGACGTTGCCGTGGGGCCGCTCCTTCGAGTGGGACTTCGAGCTGGAGGGGCGGTGAGGGGGCCGTCCATCGTCTGAAAAGCGTCAGTCACGTGGTTTGTCCTGGCCTATCGTCTGCCCATGCTCGCTTTTCACCCCAACCTGTTCGTGCGCGTCGAGCAGCTTGAAGGCCCCCGCTCCCCCCAGCCCCGGCCCCTGGAGAGCGGGTTTTCTGTTACGTGTATGTACCGGGTGCTGGGCGTGTACTCGCCCTCCGAGACCGCCGAGGCCTACTTCATCCTGGCGAACGACACCGACCAGATGTGGTTCATCAGTCAACGCCACCTGCGGTTCGCGTGCCTGCTGGACTCCCCGTCCCAACGTCTGCCGCTGCCACTGGAGATGCAGCTTCGTTGAACGGGTGGTGGGACCTGAAGGGTCCGGGGTTTGGTTCTCGTGGCCCGGTGTTCGCTCCACCCTCAGCTTTCTCTCCAAGTTCGACGACGCGAAGTTGCCGTGGGGCCGCTCCTCCGAGTGGGATTTCAAGCTGGAGGGGCGGTCAGTTTCCACCAAAGTTCCTGTGCATTCCTGCCGTCGCACTTCTTCTAACGGTTAAACTACAGATAGATGACACCACCTTCCCGCCACTCTCTAGTGTTTTCCTGTCAGAATGGTGATAATTTAGAGCGAGTCCTACCAATCGCCTCTCTTGGAGTCGTGCAGAGTCTAAAAAGCGGCCTCATCTCCACTCAGCAGGCGGAGGCTCTGTTGTTTAATCCATTCCGCAACAATCAATTGGCAGCACACGGCGTCTCGCTCGAATTGTTGACCTTGCTTGAGCGGAGCTTCTTTCTCGATGATACTCGGCGTTTGGGTCCAGCAAGTTTTCAGGCGAGTGTGATAGATGTTGAAAAACGCATCGTACAAGCCCTTGAACGGCTGTCGCCCTTGCCTTTCGCTGCGAGCATGCATGTAGAGCCGAAATAGAGGAGAGCAATTTTCTACTCCACCCGCGCCGCCAACTCCCCCCTCGGCTTCCTCTCCACGCTCAGCGACAGCGCCGCCCCGATCACCAGCGCCGCGCCGAGGAGGGCGGTGGGTGACAGCCGCTCATCGAAGAGGAGGGCGGCCAGACCAGCGGCGACCACGGGTTCGAGGCTGGCGATCACGCTCGCGCGGGTGGCGGGCAGACGCCGCAGCCCCGCCCCGTAGGCGAGGTACGCGAGGTACGTGCTGAAGACGGCGATGGCGACGAGGGACGCCCACGCGCCCGGCGTCTTGGCGCTGAAGGTGACGAAGGGCAGCAGCCCCAGCGCCCCCACGGGCAGCGCGACCGCGAGGAGGGCGTGGGGCGCGTACGTCCCGAAGAAGGCTTTGCCGTACAGGTAATACAGGCTGTAGGTGAAGCCCGCGATCAGCCCCCACCCCAGGGCCGCGCCCGTGACGTTCACGCCCTGCCCCCCGCCGAGGCTGATGAGGGCGATGCCCGCCAGCGTCCCCGCGATGGCCGCCGCCTCGCGCCAGCCGGGACGCTCGCGCAGCAGGCCCCAGCCCAGCAGCGCCACGAAGGCCGGGGCCGTGTACAGCAGCACGGAGGCGAGGCTCGCGCCGCCCGCCCGCACGGCGAGCTGGTACGACCCGTAGAAGACGCTCACGCCGAGGATGCCGAAGATGGCGGTGACGAGCAGATCACGCCCACGCGGGAGGCGGGCACGGGTCACGCCCGCGTGAAGGGCATACAGCCCGCCCGCGAGGACCGCCCGCCACAGGGCGACCTCCAGCGCGCCGACGCCCGCCGCCTGCGCGTTCTTGCCCAGGATGCCCAGCAGCCCCCACAGCACCGCCGCGACGAGGATGAGCAGGGGGGCGGGGACGTTCAACCTCGCCTCCGCCACACCGCCACGGTCGCCAGCAGGACGGTCAGGAGGCCGAACGCCCCCAGGCCGAGGAGGAGCAGCGTGCGCGGGTCGCGCGTGGAGCCGACGGGCGCGAGCAGCCCCACAGTGAAGGGTGAGGCGTCCCCCGAGGGAAGCAGCACGTCCACGGGCACGGGTGCCCCCTCGCGGCCCGCTTGCAGCGAGGCGGGGCCGGGCACGGTGACGGGCCGCAGCACCCCGTCGGGCGTGAAGGGCGAGTAGACGCTGCTCGTCACCCAGTAGGCGTACTGGCCGGGCGGGATGGCCGCGTCGATGACGAGGTTCGTCCCCTCCACCCGCACGGTCGGCGCGGCGAGGGGGGTTGGCTCCCCCCCGGCCTCCGGCGCGGCCCGCAGGGTGCCCCCGAAGCCCGTGACCCGCAGGTGATAGCCCCAGCCGCCCGACCCGCTCACGTTGAGCCGCAGGCCGTCCAGCGTCCGCGCGCCGCCCACGCCCGTCCGCACGAAGATGTCCGTCACGCCCGCTGAGAAGCCGCCCGGTGCCCCCCACGGGTTCTCGATGCGCCCCAGCTCCACGGTGAAACGCATCCCCGATCCCCCCGCCCTCGCCTGAAAGCCGCGCAGGTCCAGCGCCTCGGCGCTCACGGCGGGCCGCGTGGGCAGGATGTACCCCCCGTCCCCCCGCGCATCCCCCGCCGGATCGGAGAACGACGCGAGCGCGGCGGTGAGGAGCGTCAGCACGCGCGCCAGTATAGCCCCGCCGTCAGGAGGGCCGGGATGGGACACACCCTCCGCTGCTCCTCGCCATCATGCGCTTTTATCCCGATTTGGTATATATCCCGGAGTGGGTTTGAATACCCAGAATGGTTGGAAACCTTTCGTTATGAGGGTGAGGGACGCTGAGAAGTACCGTGCCTTACGGTTCGCCTTGATCGCTGCCCGGAAGAGTGCGGGCCTAACACAAGCCGAGTTGGCAGCGAGGTTGGGCAAGGCACAATCCTTCGTTTCCAAGTACGAGGTGGGTGAGCGGCGCTTGGACGTGATCGAGTTCGTGGCGGTCGCCGGGGTACTTAGTCAGGACCCCACTCACTTTCTGCGGGAGATCATCGAGAGGCTGGGGCCTCCTCACTCGTCAGAGGACGTGCCCTCATGAGGACGACGGGGGACGTTATCAAAGCTGCGTCCGCGCATCTTGGGGGCCTCTCTGGCCACATCTTCGATGTGGTGGCCGTCAGCAGACCTGTTTCACCGGAGGCGGCGGTGAATCTGGCGAAGATCATCTCCAAGTTGTCGCCCCTCGTCGGGAATCTGATCGAGTTCAACGTCGTTGAGTTCCTGAATGACCGGGAGGAGTTCTCGTCGCTCGGTAGGTGGCGACGGCAGGACCCCGGCTTTCCCGACATGATCTTCGTCGATTCGGGCATCACGCCGACGCCGGGCTTCGAGGTCAAGGCCTGGTTTCCCCTCGCGACCGAGATCACGGCCCGCTTCAAGGACAGCCAGAATCATTTTTTGGACGATCAAACCTACGTCGTTCTTCTGGCTTGGCTGCCAGAACACTTGATCTACGGCAAGCCCTCCATTATCGACGTGTGCATCGTCCCAGGTGCCTCCGTCGCGGCGGCACGTGACCGCCACTACCACCGCCCACCGGAGTATCTGGTGCTGGAACCAGAGAACACGAGTGCCCGCACGCGCAATCTTCAGCAGACAAACACGAACGGCTTCATCTTCCAGGGAACGCCCGACCAGCTTGAGGAGGCCCGGCGGCTCGTCGGTGGGTGGGGCACGGAAGGCCGACGATACCAACCGACCCGCGAGTACCAGGAGTTGCTGCGTACTCTCATCGCCCGTTTTCCCTACCGCCTGGATACCAATTTCGCGAAGATAGACCGGATCGTTCACCCGGAGATCGAGGACTTTAAGCGCAGAGTCTACGGGACTACGGTGCATAATCTGAAGATCAGCCAGTGGGGACCACTGCTCAGGAGCACCGACGATGCTCGTTTACGAAGGGCGCTGGAAACGTATTTGGGTGTTAAAGACGAGGATGCGCGCGAGCTTCTGAAGTGAAGCGTTTCAACCCGTAGTAGAAATAGGCGGGATCAATCTCCGCCGCGAAAGATTTCTGCCCCAGCCTGTGAGCAGCGAGGGACGCGGTGAAGAGTCCACCGAACGGCTCCCACACCACGCCGCCCTCCCGTAATGACGCCTTCAGTAGCAGCGTCATGAGGTCGAGCGGCTTCTGGTTGAGGTGCGCGGCCCTGCCGTTGGCAGCCTTCACGCGCTCCGACCCGTGTAGGGGACCGCGTTCCCAGACGTTGGTGAAGCCGTGTGGACATGTGAAAGGGGCACGCATCCTGCTCCATTCCTCAGCGGTGAGGGGCCGCCTGCCATCTGCTGAGAAGTAGGGTGCCCCTTCCGGCCTGCCCTGGATGTTCGCATAGGCGGCCAGACGCGCGAACATCTCCGGTGGGGGGAAGTACCAAAGGTGGCCTTGATCGAGGTATTTCCGCGTTGCCACATTTGCCACGCCGCAGGCCTCGTTGGCCTTTGCGAGCGGGAGGCCGGAGCGCCGCCACTCCCGCAACAACCAGTGCTTGAGCAAAAGGCCGTCTATTCGAGCCTCGAAGACGTACTGTACGCAGACTTCTGTCACGACGGGAAAGCGCCGGATTTTTGCCGTGTTCACGTTTCCGGCGATATGACCCTTTCCCTTGTTCCAGATGTTGCAGTTGACGTAGCGCCACCCGTACCGCTCAAGAACGGGGTGGGCGGTCGCCCAGCCGACCTCGGAGTTCCAGAACCAGAGGGTCGTTTCCGGTGAGGCTGCTCTCGTCCAAGCTTGAACGTGCGGCTCGTACCACTCGGCAATTCCCAGATGGTCGGAGGTGTCCCCCTCGAAGCCCAGCACCCCGTAGGCTCCGTCGGAGACGATGACATTTGGTCGTCCCCAAGCCCTGTAGTAGTCCAGGCTGTCGCCCAGAACGAGGGATGTCGGCCCCTCCTCCCACCGAGTGACATCCAGAGCCTGTGGCAATGTGGCGGACTTACCGCGCCCCACGGTGCTGACAGCCGGAAACAGCCTGCTAGTTTTGAGGGGGCCGGGGTCAGCGGTCATGGTCTCGTACATCCTGTCTGCAAGGAGGAATCACACCTAAGAATAACCCGTTTTAGAATATTTGGAGCACTTTAGCAGTGTGGTGGCCTTTGTTAGCGTAAACGCCGACTCCACCTCCTTACGCCGCCCGTGCCCGCGCGATCAGCCCCAGCAGGGCCAGCGCCAGCGCCTCCGGGTCATGGCGGGCGGTCAGGCCGGGCTGGAGGAGGGGGGCGCTGCGAATCCGCCCGTGCAGGTCGTGGCTCGCCCCATTGAGGTCCAGCACGTGCGCGCCCTCGGCGGCGTAGCGGGCCTGCACGTCCCCCGGAATGGGCGTGCTGTTCATCAGCACCCAGTCGGGAGCGCGGCCCAGGTGGGCGGTGATGGCGCGGACGTGATCTTCGAGGCTCAGGCCGGTCGTCTCGCCGGGTTCGCTCATCAGGCTGGCGACGTAGACGATGGGCGTGCCCGCCTCCCGCACCGCCCGCGCGATGTCGGGCACAAGGAGGGCGGGGATGATGGAGGTAAAGAGGCTCCCCGGCCCCAGCACGATAAGTTCGGCGTCGCGCACGGCGTCCAGCACGGCGGGCAGGGTGGGCAGGCCCGGCGGCTCCAGCCGCACGTCCACCACGCGGGCCGCGCCGACCTCGCCACTCAGGGCGCTCTCGCCGCGCACCTCGCGCCCGTCGCTGAGGCGGGCGACGAGGGTGGCGGGCCGGGTCGTGGCGGGGAAGACCTGCCCGCGCACCCGCAGCACCTCGTGGATGTCGCGCATGGCCCCCTGAAGGCCGCCCTGTTCCTCGCTGAGGGTGGCAAGGAGGAGGTTCCCGAAGGTGTGCCCCGCCAGCCCCTCGCCCCGGTCGAAGCGGTGTAGCAGCAGCCGGGCGAGAACCGGGCTGTCCGAGAGCGCCGCGTAGCAGTCGGTGAGGTCGCCCGGCGCGATCATGTCCAGCGACTCGCGCAGCCGCCCGCTCGATCCCCCGTCGTCCGCCACCGTCACGACCGCCGTGAGGTTGCCCGTGTGGGTCTTGAGGCCCATCAGGAGGTTCGACAGCCCCGTTCCACCCCCCACCGCCAGGAGGCGCGGCCCGCGCGAGAGCGTGCGGTGTGAGTAGATCACGTCCAGCGCCGTTTCCGGGGCCGTGCCCGTCGAGCGCAGCATGGAGCGGTTGAGCATGACGATGCTCAGGAGCGCCCCCCCCAGCGCCAGCGCCATCACCGTCATGCCGACGACGTAGAGGGGCAGCACTTCCGGCGAGGTCAGCGCGTTGAGCCACAGAATCCAGCGCGTCGCCACGAAATGCAGCGGTCCCGTCCAGGTGAAGTGCAGGAAGCCCACCGCCCCGACGAGCGTGCAGGCCACGAACAGCCCCAGCCACCGCTTGACGCCGAGGCCCGGTTCCATCCACATCCGGGCGCGGCGGGTGGCGTGCCGCGCGGCCACCCCCATCTCCCCCCGGCCCCGTTCCCGCAACGAACCGCTCATCCCGCCTCCCCCAACTGCATGTCGCGGTGGTCCGTCACCTGCGCGTCGAGGTCCGCCAGGTCGCGGGCCAGCCGCTCGGCCACCGCCACCGAGCGGTGTTGCCCGCCCGTGCAGCCCACCGCCACCGTGTACCCCCGCCGCCCGGAGTCCCGCGCCCGCCGCGCCGCCGTCCGCACGAAGTCGCGCACCTCGCCGTAGAACTCCTCCGACGCCGGGTCCTGAAAGACATAGGCCGCCACCTCCGGTTGCAGTCCGGTCCTGGGGCTGAGGTCGGGCACGTAGTACGGGTTGGGCAGCGTTCTCACGTCCACCACGAGGTCGGCGTCGCGCGGCGGCGCATTCTTGAAGCCGAAGCTCAGCAGCCGCAGCGTGAAGTCGTGTTCCAGCCGGAAGGTCTGGAGGAGGCGCTCCGCGAGTTCCTTCGCGCTGAGGTTCGTCGTGTCGATCACCGTATCCGCGATGGCGCGCAGGGGCGAGAGCAGCTCCCGTTCCCGCGCGAAGTCCACCATCAGCGTCTCGCCGAGGGGATGCTCGCGCCGGGTCAGATTGTACCGCCGCAGCAGCACCTCCGAGTTCGCCTCCAGAAACAGGACGTGCAGGTCCTCCCGCCGCCGCGCGAGCCGGGCATAGCTCGACTCCAGCGCCCCCAGGAAGTGCCGCGTCCGCGCGTCCGTGCTGATCGCCACCCGCTCCAGCCCGCTCGCCGTCACGAGGTCATGCATGGCCCCCCACAGCTCGGGCGGCAGGTTGTCGGTGATGAAGAAACCCGCGTCCTCCAACGTTCTGAGCGCGGTGCTCTTCCCACTCCCCGACAGGCCCGAGACGATCACGAACGGCATGATGAGCAGTGTACTCCGGTGAGTCAGGCGGGGGTGACGCGGTGTAGGGCGGGTGTGGCGTTCAGGAAGGAGGCGGGGGAAGTCATCCTCCCAGCATAGCTATTGGTCACACGCCCCCTCACCCCAGCCCTCTCCCACCAGGGGGAGAAGAGGGAGAAAGGCTATACCCGGCACGCTCTCGTCTCAAGACGGGACGCGGGAGAGTTGGCATGCTGAGCGCCCGCGAAGCATCCCCAAGTTTTGGCCCCTTCGCTTCACTCAGGATGACAAGGGTTGTGTGCCTTGCCCTAAAGGGTGCGCTCCACAACAGGAGAAAGCAGAGGCCACCCCGACCCCTGCTCCCCACAAGCGACAAGCGACGCGCTACAAGCCCCTACCGCACCTTCGTCCCGCTCGGCAACTCCAGCCGCGTGCCCACCAGATCGAGGTTGCCCGACTCGTCCTCGGCGGCGAGGATCATGCCCTGACTCTCGATGCCGCGCAGCTTGGCGGGCTTGAGGTTGGCGACGAGGACCACCTTGCGGCCCACGAGGTCGCCCGGCTCGAACCACTTGCGGATGCCGCTGACGACCGTGCGCGTCTCGTCGCCCAGCTTCACGGTCAGCTTGAGCAGCTTGTCGGCCTTCTCCACGGCCTCGGCGGCGACAACCTCCACGATCCGCAGGTCCACGCGGGCGAAGTCCTCGATGGAGATCAGGGCTTCGGTTGCGGCGGGCGTGGCGCTGGGGGTCGGGGCGGGTTGCTGGGGCTGCGGCTTTTCGGTCTGGGTCACGACTTTTCTCTCTTTCTTGGCGGGCGGGGGCGTCGGGGTCTCGCCCTCCTCCCTCGGCTCGGGCTTGGGGAAGAGGATCGGGCCGCCGGGCACGCGCGTTCCGGCGGGGGTCAGGCCCCACGCGCCGCTCAGGGTGTAGGACTGTCCGCCGAGGCCGAGTTGGGCGCGGAGTTCGCGGGCCTTGATGGGAATGACGGCCTCCAGCGCCACGCTCGCCACGCGCAGGCCCTCGGCGGCGGTGTAGAGCACGGTGTCGAGGCGGCGGGCGGTCTCGTCGGACTTGGCGAGGTTCCACGGCGCACTCTCGGCGATGTAGCGGTTGAGGTCGCGCACGAAGTTCATCGCCGCCTCGATCGCCATGTTCACCTTCAGGTCGCGCACCAGCCCCAGCACCTCGCCGGGGAGGGCCAGCGCCGCCGACTCGATCTGGTGCTCGCGCTCGCCCGGCTCGTGGGCCTGCGGGAGAACGCCGTTCCGGTACTTCCCAATCATGCTGACCGTGCGCGAGAGCAGGTTGCCGAGGTCGTTCGCTAGGTCCGAGGTCAGCCGCGAGACGAGGATGCCCTCGCCGTAGGGGCTGTCGGCGCTCAGGCTCGCCTCGCGCAGCAGGGTGTAGCGGATGGCGTCCACCGGGTACTCGGCGACGAGCTGCTCGGGGTCGATGGCGTTGCCCAGGCTCTTGCCCATCTTGCGCCCGTCCTCCGCGAGGATGTGGCTGTGGACGACGAGTTTGCGGTAGACCGGCAGCCCCGCCGCCCGCAGCATCGTCGGCCAGAAGACCGCGTGCGGCTTGAGGATGTCCTTGCCGATGACGTGCCACGCGAGGCCGATGGTCTCCTCGCCCATTCCCCGGCTGACCGGCCCGGAGACGTAGTTCAGCAGCGCGTCGAACCACACGTAGGTCACGTGGTCGGGGTCCCAGGGAAGCTCGATCCCCCACGGCACCCGCGACTTCGGGCGGCTGATGCTCAGGTCGCCGATGGGCTCGCGCAGCATCTCCAGCACCTCGTTGCGGTACCCGGCGGGCTGGATGAAGTCGGGGTTCTGCTGGATGTGCCCCAGCAGCCACGCCTGGTACTTCTCCATCTTGAAGAAGTAGTTCGCCTCGCGCCGCAGCTCGGGCGGGTCCTTGTCGCCGGGGTAGCGGCGCACGCCGTCACCGCCCTCGACGAGTTCCTTCTCGGTCACGTACCGCTCGGCCCCGACCGAGTACAGGCCCTCGTACTCGGCGAAGTAGATGTCGCCCGCGCCCCACACGCGCTGGAGGATGTCCTGCACGTACCGCTTGTGCCGCCCCTCGGTCGTGCGGATGAAGTCGTCGTAGCTGATCTCCAGGCGGTCCCACAGGCCCTTGAAGGCGCGCAGGGAGAGGTCGTCCACGAACGCCTGCGGGGTCTGCCCGGCCTTCGCGGCGGCCTTGGCAATCTTCTCGCCGTGTTCGTCGGTGCCGGTCAGGAAGGTCACCTCAAACCCGGCGAGGCGGTGGTAGCGGGCGAGGGCGTCGGTCAGAATCTTCTCGTAGACGTGCCCGATGTGTGGCGCGCCGTTCGCGTAGTCGATGGCGGTCGTGATGTAGAACTCTCGCTCAGGCTGTCTCGTCATGTGCCGCTCTCCCCGCCCGGCAGCCGCTTCCTGATGGGAGAAGGGGCCGGGCAACCGGTCTAGGATACGGAAAAAGTGGAGTGTTTGAGTTCGGGAAATAGGAGTTGGGGGAAAGTGAATCTTGAGGGGGCCAGGCTCGCTGCTTCCCCCCTCCCAGCCTCCCCCACGAGGGGGGAGGAGCTACACAACCTCCGCTTAAGCTTTAGCTCTTTTTCTCCCTCCCTCCTTGTGGGGGAGGGTCGGGGAGGGGGGTACGCGGACGCCCACCAGCGCCACTCCATCTCTGTCTCTCAACTGCCGCGCCTTCCGAGAAAAGAGGAGAGGCGGGATGCGCCACCATCCGCACCCCGCCCCTCCCGATCATGTCAGGCGCGCGGGGGCATTCGCATCATGCTGCGCTCGCGGGGGACGGTCATGGGCACAGTGTAGCCGCCCGGCGGGGAGGCGCGTCATCTTTCCCCCGTTCTCGCCGTGGCCCGCCCCCTACAATTCCGGGCGTGATTGCTTACCTGAGTGGCGTGGTGCGCGAGGTGCGCGACTCCAGCGCCGTGATCGTCGCGGGGGGCGTGGGGTACGAGGTCTTCTGCCCGGCCTCGACCCTGGGAAAACTGGCGGTGGAGGCCCCGGCGGAACTGAATATCCGGCATGTCATTCGTGAGGACGCCCAGCTCCTCTTCGGCTTCACCGACGCGGACAGCCTGCGCCTCTTCGACCTGCTGACGGGCGTGAGCGGCGTGGGACCGAAGCTGGGGCTGGCGCTGCTCTCCGCCATGCCCGTCTCGGCGGTCGCGCAGGGCCTCCTGACGGGGGACGTGAAGCTCCTCTCCAGCGTCTCCGGCGTGGGCAAGAAGACCGCCGAGCGGCTGGTCCTCGAACTCCAGAACAAGGTGCCCGACCACCTCGCCGCACCGACGACGGCGACCGGGCAGAGGGTGGCTCCAGTCCACAGCACGGCGGGCCGCGACGCCATCGAGGCGCTGCTCGCGCTCGGCTTCCGGGAGGGGCAGGTGCGGGGCGTGGTGGCCGAACTCCTCGCCGCCGACCCCGCGCAGACCGCCGACGCCCTCATCCGCAAGGGGCTGGGGAAACTCCGTTGACGCCCGACGGCGAGCAGGACGGCATGGAGATCGAGGAGGGGCCGCCGGGCGACGCGCCGGATTTTGACGGGGAGAACGCGCCCGCATTGGGAGACGGGCAGGACGAGGGCGAGGGTCCCTCCGAGCAGCGCGTCACGTGGCTCGAACTCTTCTTCGACCTGATCTTCGTGACCGCCTTCGATCAGCTCGCCAAGCGGCTGGGGGACGCGCCCACGGGCCACAACCTGCTCGTGTTCGGGCTGATGTTCGCGGCGGTGTGGTGGGCGTGGGCGGGCAACACGACCTTCGCCGCCCGCTATGGCAACGACAGCCGCGCCTACCGCTGGGGCACGCTGGTGCAGCTCTTCACCCTGGGCACCCTCACCCTCACCCTGCGCGGCGACCTCAGCGACACGGGGATGGCCTTCGGCCTCGCCTACACGGCCAACCGCCTCGTTCTGGTGGGGATGTACCTCCTGACCCTGCGGAGTCACCCGGAGAGTGCGGCCTTCGCGCGGGGGCAGGTGCTCGGCTTCGGGGGGGCGGCCCTGTTCTGGTTCGCCAGCGCCTTCCTTCAGGGCGGGGCGGAATTGCTGGCGTGGGGGGTGGCACTCGTTATCGACGTGCTGACGCCCATCCTGGGCCGGGACCGCCAGCGCGCGGCCCTGCCGCACCAGGAGCACCTGCCCGAGCGGGTCGGCCTTCTCCAGATCATCGCGCTGGGCGGCATCGTCACCGAGGTCGTGGCGGGGAGCCGCCAGCAGGAGCTGCGCTGGTTCGAGCAGGCCCCGGCGCTGCTCGCGCTCGTGACCGCCGTGGGAATGTGGCGGCTGTACTTCGACCAGGCCCGCGCCCTGCCCGTCCTCGCGGCGCACCGGGCCGGTCGGGTCGGCTCGCTGCTCGCGTGGCTGTACGGGCACCTGCCCTTTACCCTCAGCGTCGTGATGCTCGCGGTGGGCTTCGGCCACGGCATCTCTGACGAGGACGGTGCCCGCGACGCCGTGAACCGCCAGCTCGTCGCCTGGCCGCTCGCCGGGGCGGCCCTCACCCTGCTCTTCTTGCGCTGCAACGTCCTGTACGTCGCCGGACGCCGCCTCCTCGATCCCAGCGTCGTCGCCATCGCTGTGGCCGCCGCCGCCAGCGTCTCGCTCGCCTTCATGCCGCTGGACACCCTCGCCACCCACGCCGCCGCCTGCGCCATCGTCCTCGGGGCCGCGCTCGTCACCGCACGCGACCCGGCGACGCACCGGCTGGGGAAGATGGAGGAGGAGCTGGGGGCGAGCGGGACGCCGGTGTAGGGGTCGCCAGTCGCCAGTGTCCAGTCGCCGGGAGGGCGGGCGTTGGGCGGTGGCGCTGTCACGTCGCCCCCTCACCCCGGCCCTCTGCTTCGCAGCTCTTCGAGTCACCCACGAGGGGAGAGGGAGCAACACCCATGCTCTCTGCGTCCCCCACCACACCTCCGCCCGATCTCCCTGTGGTCCACTGCTGAGCATGACGGTCACGGGGGGCACGCTGGTCATCGGGGCAACGGGTGGGATTGGGGCGGCGGTGGCGCGGGCGTTCGCGGACTCGCCGCCCCTGACGCTGGCGGGACGGCATGGGGAAAAGCTGGCGGCCCTCGCCGCCGACCTCGGGGCCGGGGCGCGCCCGGTGGACGCCGGCTTCGAGAGCCATGTGCGGACGCTGTTCGAGGGGGTGGACGGCCTCCAGACCATCGTCTACGCCGCCGGGGCGGCCCTGCCCCACCCGCTCGCGGAGGCGGACGCGTTGAAAGTGCGCTCGGTGTGGAACGCGAACTACTTCGGGGTGCTGTGGACGCTTAAATACGGGCTGCCCCGGCTGGCGGGGGATGGGAGACTGTACGTGATCGGTGCCCGGCCCGAACTCGTCACCGTGCGCGGCTTTTCTCAGTACGCGGCGAGCAAGGCCGCCGTCGCCCGCCTGCTGGAGGTCGCCCGGCTGGAGGCAAGGGGCAAGACGCTGACGCTCGTGCTGCCGCCCGCCGTGGACACGGGGCTGTGGACGCAGGTGGGCCGGGTGCCGCGCGGTGCCCTCGCCCCGGAGGCGGTGGCCGACGCCCTGCGCGCCGACCGCTCCGGGCTGGGGTTGGAGGAACTGCGGGTGGGATGAGAGGGGGAACAGGAAGGGTGCCCTCACCCCCGGCCCGGCAGTCCCGCCCCTCTTGTTTGAAGGGTTCCACGTCGAGCAGGTCGGGTCCGGTCCTCCCTGCATCCGGGGATCATGAGGCCATGCCAGACTGCAAGACGCACCGGGTGGGTCCATGACAAGCTCTTCCTGGCACCTCTGTCAAGGACGTTCCATGACCCCTCCCAGGCTCCTGACCTCCAGGCCGCAGATCGTGGCCCCGGAAGCGCAGACCCCAGCCTCACCGTGCCCGGAAAAGGCGAGGACGCCCGAACCTTCGGATTGAGCGTCGCCGGGCAGCGTCGCCCCGCCCCGCCCCGCCCCATTCAGACGCCAACCATTCAGACGAAAGAAAAGAGACAGCATGAGAGTAGGGTACGTGAGGTCAATTCAGGTTCTGGAGGCACCCTTCGCGCAGGTGACCCGGCTGATCGCCGATGGCTGTCAGGCCGTCTATATCGAGACCAGCAGCGGCGATCATCTGGAACGCCCGGTTCTTCACCGGGCCGTGGAGAGCCTCAGACGGGGGGACGTGCTCGTGGTCGGCGACAGCGACCGCCTGAGCCGCAACCTGTTCCAGACGGACATCATCCTGGGGCGGCTGCAACAGAAAGGAGCCACCCTGCATCTGTTGGAGGTGGACAGGGCCACGGCGTCCACCCCCGGTCCCTGATCCGGGTCCCGCACAGGGGCGGTGTCGAACCGGAGGGCCATCGGGGCAGCCGTTCCCGGTGTTCCGTCCTCATTCCCCGCACAGCCTCCGGCCCGCCCTGTCCGCCGCGACGAGCAGCACGTCCCACACGCTGGAGAAGGGCGGCGCGTAGGCGAGGTCCAGCTCGAAGAGGTCCTGCACGGTGCCCCCGCCGTGGAGAAGGGCGGCCACCACGTCCACCCGCTTGACGCTCGTGGTTCGGCCCAGCAGTTGCGCGCCCAGCAGACGGTTCGTGCCGCGCTCGGCGGTGAGGCGCACGTGGATGGGTGCCGCGTCCCGGTAGTACCCGGCGTGGTCGGTGCTGTCCACGTCCACGCTGATGGCGTCCAGCCCGGCGTGCTCGGCCTCCGCGTGGGTGAGGCCGGTGCGGGCCACCCCTAGGTCGAAGGTCTTGAAGATGCCCGTGCCGACGATGCCGGGAAACTGCGCGTCCCCGCCCGCCATGTTCACGCCCGCCACGCGGCCCATGCGGTTGGCGGTCAGGCCGAGGGGGATGTGGACCGGGCGGCCCGTGACCCGGTGCAGGCTCTCGGTGTTGTCGCCCGCCGCGTAGATACCCTCCACGCCCGTCTCCTGGCGGTCGTTCGCGGCGACGGCCCCCGTCTCCCCGAGTCGGACGCCCGCCGCCCGCGCGAGGTCCGTGCTGGGCTTCACTCCCACCGCCACGATCACGAGGTCGGCGGGGACGCGGCCCCCGTCCGTCTCCACGCCCGTCACCCGGCCCCCCTCGCCCGTGAGGCCCAGGACGGTCGTGCCGCAGCGCACCTCCACCCCGCACCGCTCGACCTCGGCGCGGACCCGGCGCTGGAGGGGCACGTCGAGCATCCGGCCCGCGACCTCCGGCCCCCTCTCCAGCAGCGTGACGCTCAGGCCGCGCGTGGTCAGCGTCTCGGCCAGCTCCAGCCCGATATAGCCGCCGCCCACGATGCAGGCACGTTTGGCCTCCTTCACGCTCTCCTCGATGGCCTGCCCGTCGGGAAGGTCGCGCAGGACGTGGACGCCCCGGAGGTCCGTGTTGGCCCAATCGGGGCGCACGGCGTTGACCCCCGTGGCGATCAGGAGGCGGTCGTAGGGTTCGGTGATCGTCTCCCCGCCGTCCCGGTCCCGCACGGTGACGGTGCCTGCCCCCGCGTCCACGCCCGTGACCTCGTGGCGCAACCGCACGTCGATGCCCCGCTCGCCGAGTTGCGCCGGGGTGCGGGCCACCAGCCGCTCGAAGCTCTCGACCTCGCCGCCGATGACGTAGGGCAGGCCGCACGCGCCGTAGCTCACCCAGTCGCCCCGCTCGAACACCGTGATACGGGCGTCGCCGCTCTGCCGCCGCGCCCGGCTCGCCGCGCTCATGCCCGCCGCCACTCCACCCACCACCACGATTCGCATGTGGCCCCCAGCGTAGGGCGGCGCGAACGGCTGAGGTTGCGGGGTCAGACGAGCCAGCCTTCACACTCCCGTCCCCCGGCTACGATGGGCGGCATGACGGACACCGCCCCCGCCCCCCTCCCGACGGCCCCTGCCTCGGCGGCACAGAGGGACGCCCACCTCCCCCTCAACCGCCGCCGCCTGATCGCCCCCGGCCCGGTGGAGGTCGAGCCGCGCGTGCTCCTCGAACTCGCCCAGCCGCAGATGCACCACCGCGCGCCCGAGGGGGTGGAGACGTTGCAGGAGGCCCGGCGCAAGCTCGCGCTCCTCCTCGGTGCCCCCTACGACGCCGTGATCACCACGAGCAGCGGCACCGGGGCCTTCGAGGGCGCGCTCGTCTCGCTGACCCCCGAGGGCGGCAGGGTCGTCAACGCGCAGGCGGGCAAGTTCTCCGAACGCTGGGGCGAGATGGCGCGGCGGCTCGGCTACGACACGTCCATCGTGGCCCGCCCGTGGGGCGACGTGCTCGACCCGGAGGAGGTGGCCGACGCCGCGCGGGACGCCCACACCCTCCTGATCACCCACTCGGAGACGAGCACGGGTGCCCTGCACGACCTGGAGGCGGTGACAAAGGCGGCAAAGGCGCTCAACCCCGATCTCATCGTCATCGCCGACTGCGTGACGAGCTACGGGGTCGCGGAGCTGCGGCCCGCCGAGTGGAGCGTGGACGCCATCGTGAGCGGCAGCCAGAAGGGGACGGCCACCCCGCCGGGGCTGGGCTTTGTCCTCTTCAGCCCCGAGGTGCAGGCGCGGATGGTGAAGGACACCGGGCGCGGCTTCTACCTCGACCTCACCCGCGAGCTGAAGGGGCAGAAGGCGGGCAACACGCCGCAAACGCCCGCCATCAACCTGATCTCGGCGCTGTCGCTCGCGCTCGACCGCCTCCTCGCCGTGCCGCTGGAGGTGCTGTGGGCCGAGAAGCGGCGGCAGGCGGACGCCCTGATCGCCGCCGGGGAGGCGCTCGGTGCTCCCACGTGGGCACCGCGTACCACGCCCGCCGTCGCCGTGCTGCGGCCCCCCGCGCCCCTCACCGGGCGGCAGGTCAGCGCCCGCCTCGCCGAGATGGGCCAGCGTGCTCTGCCCGGTCAGGCCCCCCACGAGGACGCCGTGTTCCGCGTCTCCACCCTGGGCTACGCCGACCGCTACGACGCTCTGGGCATCGCGGGGATGCTGGAGGACGCCTTCGCCAGTCTCGGCGCGCGCTTCACGCGGGGCGCGGCGGTGCGGGCGGCGTGGGAGGCGCTGGGGTAGGGGAGAGGTCGCGAGTTTTTGGTGAATCGTCTGTCAACTCGACGGTTGTGTGCCTCCCTTGTGACACCTGATGTGAATTACGGATCGGGAAGTGGAGGCGTTCTCACTGTCCAGGAGAAAGACAAGCGGTGCTCGCCACCCCCTCCCCGACCCTCCCCCACAAGGAGGGAGGGAGCAAAGAGCACCTCTGGCACGCTCGCTTTCTATTGCAGGTCAGGCGTCTATGGGAGGACTGGGACTCGCACAGCTTCTCATTTCCTTCTCGTCCGACCGTCCCTTCTCAAATAAAGCAGTTGATAGAAGAGCGGTTGTCACCCTGAGCGAAGCGAAGGGCCTCATTTGTCCCGTGTCAAGATGCTTCGCCGACGCTCAGCATGATCATTCTTATGTCAACTGCTCTACCGCCCCTCCCGCGCGTCGGCCAGCAGCTCGCCCGCGATGGCAAGGGCGGCGGGACCGAGCGGGCTGCGGGTGACGCCGATCAGGACGCCGAGCTTGTCGCGCCGGGCGCTGGAGAGGTAGCCCCAGCGTTCGAGGTCGGCGCGGTGGGTGCGGGCCGTCTCGTCACGCAGGTAGCGCACGGCACCGTCGGAGTACCCGGCCTGGAAGGCGGCGCGTGCCCGCTTCTCCTGCTCGACCAGCCCCAGCCCCCGCGTGGCGAGCAGCACCCGCCGCGCCTCGTCCTCGCCGCCGAAGCCGTACAGGTTCTCCAATCGGTACACGGCCTTCGGGAAGCGCAGCCCGGCGGCGGCCCGCCACGCGTGCGGCAGGCGAATCTCGAACTCCGGCCAGCCGTGACGGTGCGTCAGCAGGGCCGGGTACAGCAACGACAGGGCCACGTCCCGCGCCTCGGCGAGCGCCAGAAGCTGCTCCTGCGCGCTGTGGCCGGGGCCGGTGTACTGACGGCGGGCGATCTCCAGACGTTCGGCGGCCCGGCCCAGCAACTCCTCCCGGTGCCCGGCGAGGCGTTCGGCGCTCAGCGTCCAGAGGGTGCGCTGGATGCGCCCGTAGTACCCGGTCGGGTCGTACACGACGCGGCTGGTGGCGAGCCGGGCCAGCGGGGCCTCCTCGCGGGCGGCGTCCCACTCGCGCCACGCCTCCAGCTTCTCGTACGGAAAGCGTTCCACCGTCACCCCGGCGCGCGTCTCCGTCTGCGGCGAGAGCAGCCCGCGCTCGAACGTCACGAGCGTCGGCACGCTGCCCACCCAGGCGTCCTCCGTGCCGTGACTCCCCACCTGAGCGACGGCCCGCACCTTGCGGTCGGCGACCAGGCGACTCTGGATTTTGTCGGGGTCCTGCACGCACGCGCCTCCAATGACCAGCATAGCGGGCGGGACCCCTCCGCCCCTTCAGGGCACCTCCCCTGAGAACGCCTGATGTGAATTGCAAATTGGAGAGTTAAGGCGTTTTCGCTGTCTAGCAGGAGGACGAGCGGTGGTCGTCACCCCCCTCCCCGACCCTCTGCAAGCAGCTCTCCGAGTCCCCCACAAGGAGGGAGGGAGAATACAGCACGTCTAGGACGCTCAATTTCCACTGCACATAAGCGTTTGAGGAGTCGCCCGCCACCTCACCCTCAAGGCGAGTGTGTCCCCCTCATCTCCCCGTGACCGTGTGGCAGGGGAGCGGCGCTCGCCGACTGCTGGAGTGGGCGTAGGTGCTCCAGGTGCGCCGTCCGCGACTCCTCCTTGTCCTCGATGTGGGGCTGGATGCCGTGCGTGTAGCCCAGCGCCCGGTACACCTCGCCGACCAGCCGCGCGTCCCGCAGTAGCGCCCGCCCCTCCGGCAGGGGGAGGAGGTCCGTCCAGGCCGAGAGGTACGCCGTCTCCACCGCCTCCAGTACGTCGGGGGAGGTTCCGTCGGGCGCAAGGTAATCGGGAATCGCGTCGAGGAAGGGGTGGGTCACGCTCACGTCCGACCAGTCGAGCAGGGTCCAGCGCCCGTCCGCGTCCCGCACGGCGTTGAAGCGGTGCAGGTCGCCGTGCCCGGCCACCTCCGGCAGCGGCGAGGCGAGCAGGCGCACGCACGCCTCCTGGAGGCGGCCCTCCAGCACCCAGAGCCGCGCGGCCTCGGCGGGGGTCAGGCCCTCCGGCTCACCGAGGAGCAGCACGTCCTCGCGCAAGAGTTCTGGGAGGAGCGAGGCCACCCACGCCGGACCGTGCTCGGGAATGCCACGGGCACGCAATTCGGGCACCACCGCCACGCTCGCCCGCTGCACCCGCGCGAGGTGGACGGCGAGGGTAATGCCGTCGTCCCCCTCGTCGGGCACGTCGCCCGCGTGCCGTAGCAGCAGCATCCCCCGGCCCTCGTCGGCGGCCAGGACGGGCGGGGCCGCGCCGGGCACCTCCCGCGAGAGTACGCACGTCGCCGGGACCTCCCGCGCGAAGAAGGCGGGCACGGCCTTGAGGTACACGGGACCGACATCCCCGTCCGGCCCAGCGCGAAGGGGCACCCGCCACAACGCGCTGATGCCCCAGTGTTTGAGAGGGTCCGGCATCCCGGCGCGGGTCAGACCCTGCTCCCTCAGCTCCTCGTCGAGCCACGCCAGCGCGCCCGCCGCCCAGCCCACCCGCGCGAAGGCCGGGCGGTGAGCCGGGGCGGGGGAGAGGGCGGCCTGTGCCCACGCCTGTTCCTCCTCGGGCAATTCCTCCGGGAGAACCCAATTCGCGCCTGTCAGCTCGTGCAGGGCGTCAAGCTGCCACACCGCCTCACGCTCCCACGTCCCGTCCGGCGCGTTCGGCAGCCGGGCGAAGTGTAGCCGCCGCAGCGGGGCCAGCCACGGCGCGAGAGTGGGGAAGGCGTCCGCGAGGCCGTATCCGACGAAGGTATTGTCCCCGGCCACCGCCACGGGCAGCGCCCCACCGACCGCCGCGACCCGCTGCCCGTCCGCGTGGGCGATCACAGCGCGGACGGTGGCCCGGATGTTCTGCGTCATGCCCCAGTGTGCGCGCGGGATGGGCCGGACGCGTGCGCCGGGTGGCTTAGCGTAGGGGTCGAGGAGTCGAGGTCTTACCCTTCGAAAGATGGGCTGGGCTGGAGGAAACTGCCGTGCCGGAGACTGTCTTTTTCTCCCTCTCCCCTTGCGGAGGAGGGCTGGGGAGAGGGGCAAAGGAGATCACTCCTCGCGGTTCACTCACCCCGGTAACGCCGGGCCATCCGCTCGAAGCCCTCCGCCCCCTCGCCCGTCACGACGACCCCGTACATCAGTGCGTCGGCCCCGAGCCGCCGCAGGGCCGGGAGGTCGGCGGGCCGAACGAGCTTCTGGGTCGGGATGACGAGCGGGGCAGAGGTGAGGGCACGTAGCTCGGCGTAGCGCAGCAGATCGGCGGCGGTCAGAGGCGTCCCGTACTCCGCGTGGGGCACGACGGACGCCTCCAGCAGCGCCCCGGCGGGAAGGTGGGCAGCCCACCCCGGCGGAGAGCGGTCGTCCAGCGCGACGAGGACCTCGAAGCCCAGATCGAAGGCGCGGGCGGGCAGGGCGTGTGCGTAGGCGCTGATAAAGTCCAGCCCCAATTCGGCAGCGAGGTCGAGCGCCCGGTCCACCGTCTCCGGGGTGTCACCGAGGACGGCACCGAGGGGCACATCCGGAGCGAGGTCTCGCAGACGTGGAACGAGGTCTGCCCCCTCCTCCAGCGTCGGGAGCCGCCGCCCGCTCGCCCGGTGGGTCAGGCCGAAGTGCAGCTTGAGGGCGTGTGCGCCGCCGCGCTGGGCCGCCGTCACGTACTCCGGCTCGTTGGCGGGCAGGCTGGCGATCAGGGCGAGTTCACCCCTGGTATGAGCTTCGCGGAGGGTGGCGGTGAGGCGACCGATGGGCTGGGGGGAAGGTTCGGGCACGGTTCCTCCGGGTGGCGTTGACAACAGGCGGACCACTTTTGATAATACGCATTATCAACCGCTCAATTCCGGAGGTCCCCATGAACCGATGTGGTCTGGCCGTCAGCCTCTCCGTCCTGCTCGCCGCCTCCCTCGCGGACGCGCAACAGGTCAACTTGCGTTTCTCCACCTGGGCGGGCGGTGAGGGGCTGGCCCTCCTCCAGCAGCTCGCGCGGGAATACGGCACGCAGAATCCCGGCGTGAACGTCACGGTGGAGGTCACGCCCTTCGCCGACTACGCGCGCAAGGTCGCCGTGCAACTTGCCTCGGGTGACGGCCCCGACGTGGGCTGGCTGGCCGAACAGAGCGTGCCGACCTTCCTGGCGAGCCGTTCGCTGCGGGACCTCAGCGGCCTGACGGCGGAGCGGGCCTTCAACGTCGCGGACTTCCCGGTCAGCGCCCTGAGTCTGTGGCGGCAGGGGCGGGCGGTGTACGGGGTGCCCTTCTCCAACTCGCCGCAGGTGTTGTTCTACAACAAGGACCTCTTCCGGCAATCCGTCGTGGTGGACCCGCTGCGGCAGTACAGCCGGGGAACGTGGGACTACGCGGCCTTCCGCACGGCGGCCAAGACCATCACCGACAGGACCGACGCCTACGGGGCACGCATCATGCGGCTGGACGTGAAGGCGTGGAACAGCGGCACGCTCGGGGTGCTGTGGTCGCACGGGGGCAACGCCTTCGACAGCAACCTGAAGTGCGCGCTCAACTCGCCCGGCAGCGTGCGGGCCTTCCAACTGATGTACGACATGACCTTCCGGGACGGCTCGCTGCCCCGACCCGGCGACCAGACGACCTTCCAGAGCGGGCGGCTGGGCATGTACATCGACAACGTGAGCTTCAGCGCGCAGCTTGGCGACGCCGCCTTCAAGTGGGGTGTCGCGCCGCTGCCGAAGGGTCCGGCGGGCCGGGTGACGCAGCTCGGACAGGCCGGATATGTAGTCTTCGCCCGCTCGCAGTCCCCGAACGAGGCGCAGGCGTTCCTGCGTTTCCTCGCCTCGCCCGCCGTGATGGCGCGCACCGCCAAGTTCTTCCCGCCGCCCCGCAAGAGCGTGCTGAACAGCCGGGCCTACCTGAGCAGCAACCCGGCCATCCCCACCGCCGAACTGCGGACGGCCCTCGTCAACCAGCTTCCGAGCGCGCGCGTGTTCCGCACGGGCGAGAACTTCCTGCGGGCCAACGACGTGATCGCCAGCGGCATCGAGCGGCTGTACCAGCCCGGCGCGAACGTAGGGAACGTGCTCAACGACCTCTGCCGCCAATTGGACGGGCTGTGAGTCGGACGCGGGTTCACTCTCCCCACCTATGACGACCGACGCCCGACCTGCCCCCACCCGGCGCGTTCTGCGGCGCAGCCAGCGCGAGGGACTGCTGGGGTGGCTCCTCGTCCTGCCCTACGTCCTGGGGATGCTCGTCTTCGTGACGGGGCCACTGGTCGCCGTGCTGGGTGTGTCCCTCACCCGCTGGTCGCTGCTGGACGAGCCGCAGTGGGTGGGCTTAAGGAACTACACGCGGCTGGCCGCCGACCCCGCATTCCTCAAGAGTGCGGGCGTCACGGCGCTCTTCACGGTCGGCATTCTCGTCCTCAACATCAGCATGGCGCTGGGCCTCGCCTCGCTGCTGAACGCGCGGCTGCGGGGCATCGGCCTCTTCCGCACGATCATCTTCTCTCCGGTCGTCATGCCGGTCGTCGCGTGGGCGCTCGTGTGGAAGTTTCTCCTCCAGCCCGAGGGGCCGATCAACACCGGGCTGGGGCGGCTGGGCGTGGAGGGAGCGAATCTGCTCTTCAACCCCTCCACCGCCCTGTGGACCGTCGTGGTGATCGAGGTCATCAAGGCGGTGGGCCTGAACGCCGTGATCTTCCTCGCCGCCCTGCAAGGAGTGCCGCCCGAACTCCACGAGGCCGCGCGGCTGGACGGGGCGACCCCCGCGCAGGCGTTCCGGCGCATCACGCTGCCGCTGATCTCGCCCACCTTCTTCCTCGTGTTCATCATCACGCTCATCGGGGCGCTGAAACTCTTCACGCCCGTCTACGTCCTCACCGGGGGCGGCCCGGCGGACGCGACGACCACGCTGATCGTGCTGATGTTCAAGCAGGGCTTCCAGTTCTTCGAGTTCGGCTCGGCGAGCGCGGTGGCCGCCGTACTGTTCGTCCTCGTGCTGGCGCTGACGCTCGCGCAGTGGTCGCTGCGGCGGCGGCTGGTGTTCTATGAAGACTGAGGGGCTGACGGGCGCGCCCCCCGCCACCCGCTCCCCGGCGGCGGCCCGGCGCGAGCGGCGCTGGTCGTGGCTGCTGTACGCGGTCCTGTTCCTCGTGTGCCTGCCCTTCCTGCTGCCGCTGCTGTGGCTGTTCGTCTCGGCCTTCAAGACGACGACGGCGATATTCGGGAGTCCCTTCGAGGTGCGGCTGGCGGACCTGACGACGGCGAACTTCCGGGGAGTTTTCCAGAACTACCCGTTCGCCCGGCAGTACCTCAACAGCCTCTACATCGCCGCGCTCGTCGTGCCGCTGACGGTGCTGCTCGCCGCCGTCGCGGGGTACGCCTTCTCGCGGCTGCGCTTCCCGGGGCGGGATGTAGTCTTCATCCTCAGCCTCCTGGCGATGATGGTGCCGAGCGAGTTGACCGCCGTACCCCAGTTCGTGCTGTTCAGCCGCCTGGGCCTGACCAACTCCCACCTGCCCGTGATCCTGCTCCAGATCTTCAGCGCGACGGGTGCTTTCGCCGTCTTCCTGATGCGCCAGCACTTCCTGACCCTGCCGCGCGAGCTGGAGGACGCCGGGCGGGTGGACGGGCTGGGCACCCTGGGCGTGTTCTGGTACGTCCTGCTGCCGCTCTCCCGGCCCGCGCTGGCAACCGCCGCGATCTTCGCGGTGCTCAACTCGTGGAACGACTACTTCAACCCGCTGATCTACCTCAGCCGGGAGGCGCTGCTCACCCTGCCGCTGGCGCTGCAACGCTTCACCGACCCCCTGGGCGGCGTGTACTGGAACCTCACCCTCGCGGCGGGCGTCCTGGTGGCGCTGCCGGTGCTGCTGGCCTTCCTGCTGGCGCAGCGGCAGTTCATCGAGAGCCTCGCGGCGAGCGGCACGAAAGGCTGATCTCTTGCTGGAACACCACACGGACATTTTGATCATCGGCGGTGGCGTGGGCGGGGTCGCCGCCGCCCTCTCCGCCCTGCGCCTGGGCCGCCGCGTCATTCTCACCGAGGAGACCGACTGGCTCGGCGGGCAGCTCACCTCCCAGGCCGTGCCCCCCGATGAGGGCGTGTGGATCGAGGAGGTCGGCTGCACCGCGAGCTACCGCGCCTTCCGGGAGGGCGTGCGGGCGTACTACCGTCAGCACTACCCGCTACGCCCGGAGTCCCGCAATGAGGTCCACCTCAACCCCGGCGCGGGTACGGTCAGCCGCCTGTGTCACGAGCCGCGCGTGGCCCTCGCCGTTCTGGAGGCGATGCTCGCGCCGTACCGTGCGAACCGTCAGCTCGACGTGCTGCTCGACACCCGCCCCATCTCCGTGGGGATGAACGGCGACCGGGTGGAGGCCGTCACGGTGGAGCACGTCCCCTCGGGCGAGCGCACGGTCCTCACCGCCCCCTATGTCCTCGACGCGACCGAGACGGGCGAACTCCTCGACCTCGGCGGCGTGGAGAGCGTGATCGGTGCGGAGGGGCAGGCCGAGACGGGCGAGCCGCACGCGCTGTCGGAGGCCGATCCCCTCAACCAGCAGGCGATCAGTTGGTGTTTCGCTCTGGACCACCTGGAGGGCGAGGACCACACCATCGATAGGCCCGCCGGGTACAGCTTCTGGCGCGGGTATCAGGCCGACTTCTGGCCGGGCAAGCAGCTCAGTTGGACCCTCTGCCACCCCATCACCCACCGCGCCGTCTTCCGCGACCTGTTCGGCAACCCGGACGAGACGCCGCACGGGGGCGACCTGTGGCACTTCCGGCGCATCTTCGCCCGCCGCCACTACCCGGAGGGCCGCTACCCCAGCGACATCACCCTCGTGAACTGGCCGCAGATCGACTACTGGCTGGGGCCGATCCTGGGCGTGGACGAGGCCGAGCGGCAAAAGCATCTGGACGGCGCGCGGGACCTCAGTCTCAGCCTGCTGTACTGGATGCAGACGGAAGCGCCGAGGCACGACGGGAGGGGCGAGGGCTACCCCGGCCTGCGCTTGCGCGGGGACGTGACGGGCACCCGTGACGGGCTGGCGAAGGCGATCTACGTGCGCGAGTCGCGCCGCATCCGGGCCGAGTTCACCGTGCTGGAACAAATGGTGGGGGTGGAGGCACGTGGGGAGCTTCGGGGGGCCGAAGCTTTCGCCGACACCGTGGGCATCGGGCAGTACCGTATCGACCTGCACCCGTCCACACGGGGGCGCAACTACGTGGACATCGCCTCGTGGCCCTTCCAGATTCCGCTCGGGGCGCTGATCCCGCTGCGGGTGGAGAACCTGCTCCCCGCCGCGAAGAACCTCGGAGTCACGCACATCACGAACGGCTGTTACCGCTTGCATCCCGTCGAGTGGAACATCGGCGAGGCGGCGGGGGCGCTGGCCGCGCACGCCTTGAACACGGGCACGACGCCCCGCGCGGTGCGGAACACGCCCGGCCTGCTCGCGGATTTTCAGCGCCTGATCTCGCAGGACCTCGGCTTCGAGCTGCACTGGCCGGAGGCGCAGCGGCTCACGCCCTCGCCGGGGTTTTAGTGGGGAGCGGTGAGCCTTCAGCCGTCAGCTTTCAGCGGTCAGCAGATGAGTGCGGGGGCCTTGAAGAGAAGACGGTCCAACTCCCGGTGTGCTGGGGCGAGCAGTCCCCCAGCCTCTCCCTTGTGCCCGACCCGGCATGACCCCTGAACGCCGCAAGCGTCCCACCCAGCGCGAGGTCGCCGAACTCGCCGGGGTGTCGCAGGCCGCCGTGTCGCAGGTCCTCAATGGGCGGGGCGGCGGGGTCCGCATCCCGGAGACGACCCGCCAGAAAGTGCTTCAGGCCATGCGCGAGGTCGGGTACGTGCCCAACGTGGCCGCGCGCCGCCTCGCCGGGGGGCAGAACCGCATCCTGGGGGTGTTCACCTACGAGCCGGTCTTCCCCTCGGGGAGCCGGGACTTCTTCGCTCCCTTTCTGGAGGGAATAGAGGAGGCCGCCGCCGATCTCGACTACGACCTGCTGCTGCACACCCGGCCCGCCGCTGGGGGAGGCGCGCGGCCCCTGTACCGCGACGGCACGAGCCGACTGCGCCTCGCCGACGGCACGGTGATGCTGGGGCAGGTGGACGGGGCCAGCCGCGCCGACCTCGCCCGGCTGCTCGGCGAGGGCCACCCCGTCGTCTTCATCGGGCGGCGGGAGGTGCCGGGCTTCGAGCTGCCCCACGTCACCGCCGACTACGCCGCCGCGACCGGGCATGCCCTGGGGCAACTGCTCGCCCACGGGCACCGCCGCACCCTGTACCTCGGCGCTCCTTTGGTCCACGAATCCGCCGCCGACCGGGAACGCGGCTACCGGGAGGCGGTGGAGGGCACGGGCACAGTTGGCGCGGTGGTGCGTCCCGACGAGGTGACGCCCGCCCTCGTCGCCGGGCATCTGGCCGCCGGGGTGACGGGCGTGCTGTTCGAGAACGAGGTGCTCGCCGCCGCGTGGGTTGGGGCCGCCGCTTCCCTCGGCCACCGCTGGCCCGCGTCTTACAGCTTCGCGGTACTGGGCGACCCCATCGCGCAGGGTGAGTTGCCCCCCGGCTGGGCGCACTCCCGCATCCCCCGCCCGCCGATGGGCCGCGCGGCGGTGCGGATGCTCGCCGCTCTCCTCGCGGGGGAGACAAGCCGTCCCATCACCCTCCCCTGCGAGTGGGTGGAGGGCGCGAGCATGGGGCCACCGCCCCATTCCGGCCCTGAGCTGCCCACCAAAAAGGAAAACCCCCGCTAGGGGGTCTTGTGTGGCGCGCCCGAAGAGATTCGAACTCCTGGCCTTCTGATCCGTAGTCAGACGCTCTATCCAGCTGAGCTACGGGCGCGTGCAGTATTGGTCGTGCTCGGTGGTGCTTGGCGGAGAGGGCGGGATTCGAACCCGCGGTAGAGAATTACCCCTACGAGCGTTTAGCAAACGCTTGGTTTAAGCCGCTCACCCACCTCTCCAAAGAGGCACCGGATTGTCATGCGCTGGCCCTGTGTCTTGGCGAGGGGTGAGGGATTCGAACCCCCGGTAGGTTGCCCTACTACGGTTTTCAAGACCGTTGCCTTCAACCACTCGGCCAACCCCCCCTGGTGGTGGGGCGCGCCCAGGCCTGCTCAAGCGCGAAAGGAAGTATAGGCACCCCCCCTGGCCTTGTCAACGCCTCCGCCAGATGGCGAGGAGGAGGGCGAGGACGGCGAGCAGGGGCCAGAGCGGACGCGAACGGGGCAGCGTCGCCTCTCCCCGTAGCAGTGCGGCCAATGCGCGCTCGTGCTCGGTGCGGGGCGGGACGGGCACCCGGCTGGGTGGCAGAGTCAGGTCGGCATGGAGCACGTCCGTCCGGTACTCGTTCTCGCGGGCGTGACCGCTGCGGGCGGCGAGGTGCTGCCCTGCGGCGCGCAGAGCGTCGGGCGGGCCGTCCTCCACCCAGGGCGTGAGGGCGAGGAAGCCGGGGCGGGGGTCGGTCAGCACGTAGGAGCGGGGGTCGGGGGTGTCTTCCTCGCGGCCAGTGATCGCGCTCTGCCCGTCGAACGTCAGGTCGAGGAGATTGCCCACGACCATCGGATTTACCGCGTAACGGATTGCTTGGCCCGTCGTCGTCGCCTGCCAACTGCTCTCCAGCCACGCGACGGGCTGGTCGCGCAGGTTGGCCGGGTCGGGGGGCAGGCCCTCCAGGGAAGTCCACGGGGCACCGTTCGCGTCGGGTTGCAACAGGACCGTGCAGCCCTGCACCTCCAGCCGCGAGATTACGTCCGCCCGGAAGGCGTCGAGGCTGATCGCCACGCCGAGGTCGCCGACCGGGGTGGGGAAGACGCGCAGCTCTCCCAGCGGCCCCGGCGTCAGGTCCACGCCCCCGGCCTCCTCGGCGGGCGTGAGGTGAACCTTGTCGGCCACGCCGATCAACTCCCCGCGCGGGTCGAGCAAGGCGGTCTCGTTGTGGAGGGTGCCCGGCTCGCGCACCAGCCGCCGTCCCTCCAATCGGTAGCGGGGCATCGGGGTCGAGCCGCAGCACAGGTAGACGCCGTACTCGCGGGCAAGGTCGCGGCACGTCTCCAGGTAGAGGCGGGTGTTCTCCGCGCTGAGAGCGAGTTGCAGCGCGCGGATGGGGAAGACCCGCTCGCGCAGCAGGACGGGCAGCACGTGGGGCAAGTGGCGCAGGACCAGCACGAGCGCCGCCCGCTCGAACGTCCCGGCGCGGACGGCGAGTGGAACGCCGCGCAGCACGAGCGGCAGCCCGTTGAGTTCTGTCAGCACAACGAGGTTGGGATGGTCCGGGGCGAGGTGCGGGCGGCTCAACTCCAGTTGCGAGCGCATCCACGCGCGGAAGGTGTCGGAGGTGGCGAAGTCGGCGGCACCCCACTTCGGCTGCACGGCGATGGCGCGGAAGGTCCGCTCGGCGGGGGTCATGCCGACCAGCCTATCGGGCCTGTATTGAGAAGGTGGCGTGGAATCATGCGCTCATGCTGGAGGCTGGAGCACCCGACATCACCCCGCTGGGCGACGCGGCGCTCGTCGTGCGCTCGCCCCTTGCGCGGGAGTTGCTCGCCAGCCTGACGGGTCGGCCCCTCCCCGGTGTGCGGGAGGCGGTGCCTGCCCTCGGCGTGTTGACGGTGTTGTACGACCCGCTCACGGTGGGGCCGGAGGAGTTGACGGCGGCGCTGGCGTGGCGGCTGTCGGGCTTGGAGGCGCAATCGGAGAACACGGGCCGCACCCTTACCCTCCCCGTCACCTTCGGCGGGCCGGACCTCGCGTGGTGCGCCGAGCGGGTTGGGCTGGACGTGCCCGGCCTCGTCCGCGCCCTGTGCGGGCTGACGCTAGAGGTTGCCTTTCTCGGCTTCACCCCCGGCTTCGCGTTCCTGACAGGATTGCCGGAGGGGTTGCGGATGCCCCGGCTGGACACCCCCTGCGAGCGGGTTCCGGCGGGCAGCGTGGCGCTCGGCGGCCCGTGGGCGGGCGTGTACCCGCGCGAGACGCCGGGCGGGTGGCGCATCGTCGGGCACACGGACGCCGTGCTGTTTGACGTGGCCCGCGCCGACCCGGTGCTGTGGCGGGCGGGGGACCGGGTGCGGTTCGAGAATGTGAGTGAGCTGGATGGTTGAATCACCCTCGCTGACGGTGGAACGGCCCGGCCTGCTGACGACCGTACAGGACGCCGGGCGACGGTCGCGGGCGCTCGGAGTGCCGGAGGGTGGGGCCGCCGACCCGGTGGCGCGGCGGCTGGCGAATGCCCTCGTCGGCAACTCAGCGGACGCGGCGGGGTTGGAATTGACCCTGAGTGGACCCACTCTGCGCTTCCACGCGGACGCCCTCATCTCCCTCTGCGGCGCTCCCTTCGAGGCGAGGCTGGACGGCGGGCCGTTTCCGCTGTGGCGAGCTGTCCCCATTCGGGCGGGGCAGACGCTCTCCATCCTCGGCACGGGGCGGGGCGCGCGGGCCTTTCTCGCCGTGCGGGGCGGGCTGGACGGGCAGGAGGCGTTCGGCAGCCGCTCCACCGACCTCAGAACGGGCTTCGGTGGGCTGGAGGGGCGGGCGTTGCGGGCGGGAGACCGTCTCTTTTGCTTCGTCCGGCCACACGCCAAACCGCTGCGCGCCTTCATCAATCCTGATCTCCAGACACCGACCGGACCCAACTTCGTGCTCCGCGCCTTGCCCACGCCGGAGGCCACGCCCGACCTCCTCGCCGCGCTCTGCGGTCCCACTCTCACGGTGAGCGGGCAGGCGGACCGGATGGGCGTGCGTCTGAGCGAGAGCGTCCCCACGCCGCACGACCCCACCCGCATCAGCTTCCCCAACCCGCCCGGCGCAGTGCAGCTTCCCCCGGATGGGCGTCCCATCCTCCTGCTTCCTGACGCGGGGACGCACGGCGGCTACCTCACACCGTTGGTCGTGGCGAGCGTGGACTGCCCGGCACTCGGGCAACTGCGGCCCGGCGACCGGGTGCGGTTCCAGGTGGTGACGGTGAGGGAGGCGCACGGGGCACTCAGGGCACGGGAGCGGAGCTTGAGGGCGGTGGAGGCGGCGCTGTCGTGGTGGTACATGCGGAAATGAGGTCCGTCCCTCGGCCCTGCCGTGAGATGATGGCCGTACATGGACGCCGATCAATTCAATGCCGCGCTGGACGCGCTCTCGCGGCGTGTCAAGGCTGGTTTCACCGAGGATGCCGTGGAACACACCCTGACGGAAACCAGGTTCTACGAGGCACTGGGCTACGAGCGCACCGGACGGGATATTCGCCGCAAACCCAAAGGGAAGAGCGGCATTCCCGATGCCCTGCTGCTCAACAGCGACGACAGTATTCAGGTTGTGGTTGAGGTCAAGCGGCCCAGCGAGGATTTGACCGACCATGTGGACCAACTGGCCCGCTACGTCCGCGACCTGCGCGCCCGCTTCGGCATTCTGACCAACGGCTCCGGCTTCCGGCTGTACCGCCGGGACGGACAGGCCCTGACTGACCTGACCTCTGGAACAGCCGCCGAACTGCGGGCACCCGACTTTGCGCCCCTTGCCAAGCAGACGCTGAATCCGCTGGACCGGGCGCAGGTCGAGGTCCGGGTGCGCGAGTCGCAGGGTGAAGGCCTGCCCCTCCGGCACGCGGACGATCTGCCCAGCGCCCAGTTCCTTTACTCGCTGGGGTTACAGCAGGGCAGCCCCTTCGCCTCGCTCGTGCAGGCCACCGCGCAGCTTCTGGGCGACTTGCAGGGCAAGAGCGAGTTCGTGGGCGGCAGTTACGACTTCTGGAAAAAGGTGTACGCGCGTGAACTCGACGCCGATCACATCCCGAGGCTCTGGCGGGATTCGGGGGCGCTGAGCGACACCTCCGGCGAGGGGCTGTACCGCTTCTCGTTCGCGCTGGAAACCTCCTACGCCCTCGCCGCGCGGCTGATGCTCGCCAAGGTCATTCAGGACCACAGCCGGGGCGGAGCCATCACGGGCGGCACCAGCCTCGCCGATCAGCTCCTGACGGAGTTGGGGCGATACGCCGACGACCGAACGGGGACACTTCCTTCCAAGGCGTACCCGGAGGCGGTGCGCGACCTGTTCGACCGCTATGCCCGCACTCTGTTCACCAGCGTGTACGCCACCGACATTTTCGACTGGTGGCGGGACTACGCCGCTGCCGCCCCCGGTCCCGCCGCCGCGTTCTCCGACGCCCTGGCCCGGCTGCTGCTCGCCCTGCTGCGCTTCGATTTCAGCACGCTGGAAGGCGACCTGCTGGGCGAGCTGTACCAGCAATACTTCGACCCCGAGACCCGCAAGGCGCTGGGGGAGTTCTACACGCCGCCCGCCGTGGTGAACTTCATCCTGGATGAGGTCGGGTACGGCGGGGGGCGGCACGAGCGCCTGCTCGATCCGGCGACCGGCAGCGGAACTTTCCTGATCGGGGCGCTGAGACGTTACCTCAGCGCCAACGCGGGCCGGGACCCGGTGGAGACCCTGCGCGGCCTGACCGAGGACTACGCCCTGGTCGCGTTCGACCTCAACCCCTTCGCCGTCATCATGGCGCAGGTGAACTTCGCGGCGCTGCTCGTGCCGCTCTACGCCCGCGCCGCCGAGCAGGACCCGGACTTCGTGCTGCGCCGTCTGCCCGTCATCCGCACCGACTCGCTGCGGCAGGAGAACTTGGAGGGCGAGGCCTTCACGCAGGGCAGCCAGAAGGGCCAGAGCATGTTCGGCCTGGACTTCGGCGGCACCACCATCACCGCGCAGATCGAGCTGCCCATCCGCGTGGGCAAGAAAAGCGGGCACACCGTCCACCTGACCTTCCCACAGGTCGAGGAAGCCAAGCGCCGGGGCGTGGTGGACAACGAGCGCGAGTGGCTGCGCGCCCTGCAAGCCGTTTTCGCCGCCGTGGAACTGCGCTCGCAGGCGTTCGACCGCAAGCAGGCCCTTCCCGACCTCGGCCCGAACATCCGGTCCTTTCTGGCGCGGGGGCAGGCGTCGGGGAAGCGGTTGCAGGGGCAGGTCGAGTACCTGACCCCCTACGCGGAACAGGTCTGGGAGACCCTGAAAGACCTCAAGGAGAAGCACGGTGACGGGCGCTTCCTGAAGACGCTGGAAGACCTGATGCTGGGCCTGATTCTCAAGCACTACCTCAAATACGACTACGTGGTGGGCAATCCGCCCTACGTCCGCATTCAGAATCTGCCCGAGGACCTGCGCCGCTACTGGGAGAACCTGTACGTCTGGGCCAGCGGCAACTTCGACCTCTACATCCCGTTCGTCGAGCGTGCCCTGCTGGGCCGTCAGGGTGAGGAGGCGCACGGCTGGCTGAGGCCCGGTGGCAGGCTCGCCTACATCCTCCCCAATCGCTTCATGAACGCCGGATACGCCGCCGGGCTGCGCCAGAACCTGCCCCGAGTGGCCCACCTGCGCTCCTTGCTGAACATGGGCGCGGCCACCTTCCAGCCCGCGCATGAAACCCGTGCCAGCAAGCTCTTCAAGGAGGCGCTGGTCTACCCCGCCATCCTGAGCGTGCAGAAGCGCGCGGGCACCCCCGCCACCCCCGAGAGTTCCGCCCCCTTTCCCGCTGTGCGCCTTGTGCCGCGTACCCTGCCGCTCGATCCCGCCGACGCCCTGAGTCAAGTCCGGGACGCCTACGCCGACCTGCGCGCCGGAAAGGCCGCCGACCTGGGTGAGTTGGGCGACGCCCTCACCGTTGACCCGCCCCGAGCGGGTGAGGTCGAGGCGGGCCGCCGCGATTTTACCCACGCGGGCTGGTTCCTGATGCCGCCCGAGGAACGCGCCGTGTTCGAGAAGCTGGACGCCGTGGGCCGTGAGGTGGACCCGGACGTGCAAACCGCACTCGCCCATGCCCGCCGCACCGCCTTCAACAGCGCCAGCACAGCACAGCACAGCACAGCACAGCACAGCACAGCACAGCACAGCACAGCACAGCACAGCACAGCACAGCAGCAACACTTCAAGTTTAGGAGGAGGGGATGCACGCACGCCATACCGCAGGCTCAGAACGTACACCTCGACCGTCAGCGGTGGCTTCGCTGGCATTCAAACAAGTGCCGACAGCATTATGGTCCTGCGCGAGATCAGCCGCAGTGCCGACGGTGCCCTCCTCACCCTCCGGCCCCGTGGCGGCGGCGATTCCGTCATCATCGAGCGTGACGCCCTGCGCCCCTTCCTGTTCGGCAAGGATGTGGAACGCTGGCACATCGACTGGCAGGGCTGGTGGGTCGTCTTCCCCTACCTGGAAACCGAGGCAGGCTTCAAGCTGATGCCTACCGCCCAGTACCGCGACCACGTGACCGCCGCAAAAGGCAGACGCGAGGGCCGCCGCGTCTTCGCCGGATACCCCGCCGACTTTCCCAACTTGGAAGCCGTCTACCCGCACCTGTGGGCCTACCTAAACACGCATGAGGCGGCGCTGAGGGGAAGGGAGAACGGGAAGTACAGGGTGGGGAGGGAGGATGAGTGGCGGTGGTATGACTTGGCACGCCCTCAAAGCTTGGAGGCGTCTTCGGGGCGGAAAATTGTAATGCAACTCTTGGGGAGGTCATCTCAAGGGGCTTCAGACACGATGGGGAATTTTTTTCAGGCTGGGGGAAAAGGGGGTGGAGCCTATGGGGTTCAGTTACTCGACAATGCCCTAACGAAATATTTCGCTACTCTCCTTTCCAGCCACCCAGCCGACTTCTTTATCAAGACCTCGGGCATTGTTTATAGCGGAGGGTATTACTCCTACGCCGACGCCTATATCCGTGACCTTCCCATCCCGGCTTCGACCTCTGCCCAGCGGGATTGTCTCTCACGCCTGGCACGTGAGCTGACCGCTCTCACCGGGGAACTGCGAGGGTTGGAAGTGCAGGCGCGGGATTTCCCCGATAGCGTGAGCGAGGAGCGGCGGGGGACGGGCGAGTTGCCCGAGTTGGATGAGCTGGGCAATCTGGCACAGTCGGCAGGGCTGCCGCAACGGCTGGAGGCGAATAAGGTGCAAGAGGGCGGCGAGAGCCTGCTGGGCAAACCCGGCGAGGTCACGCAGAGGGTTGGAAAGGGAACGCTGACGCTGGGGGCCGAACACGCGCGGCTGGTGCGCGAAGTGCTGGCACAGCGGCGCAGCATCGGGCGGGACGAACTCCTGGCCCTGCGCGTGCCCGAACGGGGGGCGGACGTGCGGGCCTACCTGGATACCCTGGCTGGATGGCGAACACGCATGGCGGAGTTGCGGGGTGAGATTGGGGCGCGAGAGGCGGAGTTGAATGACGTGGTGTACAACCTTTATGGGCTGACCACGGACGAGAGAGCCGTGGTCGAGCGGTTCCTGGAGCGGTTCTGATGCCCATCCTCGACCTCAACGCCGATCTCGGCGAAGGCGGTCCGCACGAGGCGCTCGTCATGCCCTTCGTCACGAGCGCGAATATTGCGTGTGGCGGATATGCGGGAGATATGGAGACGATGCGCGACAGCCTGCGCCTCGCCGCGAAACATGGCGTGTCGGCGGGTGCCCACCCCGGCTTCCCCGACCGCGAGGGCTTCGGGCGGCGGGAGATGCACTTCCCGCCCGGCGAGGTGACGGCCTTCGTGCGCGAGCAAATCGAGGCGTTGAAGGCTGTCGCGGCCCGTGAGGGAGTCCGCCTAGCGCACGTCAAGCCCCACGGGATGCTCTACAACATGGCGGTGAAGGATGCGGAGTTGGCCCGCGCCATCGCCCAGGCGGTGAAGGACTCCGGCATCCCGCTCTACTTCGGGCTGGCGGGGGAGGCGTCCGTCATGTTGCGCGAGGCCGCCGCGCTGGGGTTAGAGACCTGGGGCGAGGGCTTCGCTGACCGGGGGTATGCACCCGACGGTTCCCTGTGGCCGCGCGGTCAGGCGGGTGCCCTCCTGCCCCATGCCGAGGCCATCGCACAGGGCGTCCGCCTCGCGCTGGAAGGCACGGTGACGGCGGTGACGGGCGAGACGGTGCGTGTCCCCGCCCGAACCCTCTGCCTGCACGGCGACGGGGCAGAGGCGGCGGAGTTGGCGCGGGACCTGCGGCGGGCGTTGGAGGGGGCGGGGGTGAAGGTGAGCCGTCAGCCGTCAGCGTTCAGCTCTCAGCGGAAAGGCTGAGGCGGACGCCCTCACCTCACGGTGGGTTCAACACTTCCTCGCACCCAACGAGAACTCAACTGCTGACGGCTGATAGCTGAAAGCTGACCGCTCACGGTGTCACCGCCCGGTACGTCTCCATCGCATACCGATCCGTCATCCCCGCGATGAAGTCGCACACGGCGCGGGGCAGGCCGTCCGCCTCGGCTCGGGCACGCACGCCCGGCGGCAGCATGGAGGGCCGGGCGAGAAAGGCCGTGAAGAGGGTCGTCAGCACGCGGGTGGCCTGCTCCACCTGCATCTCCACCTGCCAGTGACGGTAGAGGTGTTCGCGCAGGAAGATGCTCGTCTCGCGCAGGAGGGCGCGCGTAGGGTCGCTGTACGTGATGAGCCGCCCGCCGTCTGGCCCGGTGTGGGCGCGGGCGTCCTCGGCGCTCTGAATCCCGCTGGCGACGATGGCCGCGTGGCTCGCGTGCGTCAGGTCGGTGATGAGCCAGCCCAGCAACTCGCGGTGGAGGGTGCGGCGGTCTCGGTCGGTGAGGTTGGGCGTGGTGGGTGGCACGCGGGCGAGGAGGTCGCGCCACAGCGGCAGGTCCGCGAGCTGGGTGGGGGTGAGGAGGCCGCTCCGCAACCCGTCGTCCAAGTCGTGCGCCGTGTACGCCAGCGCGTCGGCGGCGTCCACGAGTTGCGCCTCCAGCCCCGGCGGTCCCAGCCCGGCCCGCGCGTGCTTGTTCAGGCCGTCGAGCGTGTCGAGGGTGAGGTTCAGTCCCGGAAAGCTGGGGTAGCGGTCCTCCAGCCGGGTCACGATGCGGCGGGCCTGCGTGTTGTGGTCGAAGCTCCCGCCGTGCTCCCGCATCAGCCCGTTCAGCACCCGCTCGCCCGCGTGCCCGAAGGGTGGGTGCCCGAGGTCGTGCGCGAGGGCGACCGTCTCCGCCAGCGTCTCGTTGAGGCCCAGCGTCAGGGCCACCGAGCGGGCGACCTGCGAGACCTCCAGCGTGTGTGTCAGGCGGGTGCGGTAGTGGTCGCCCTGCGCGTTGAGGAACACCTGCGTCTTGGCCTCCAGCCGCCGAAAGGCCGTCGTGTGGAGGATGCGGTCGCGGTCCTTCTGAAAGGCGGTGCGGGTCCCGCTCTCGGGTTCGGGGTACTCGCGTCCGCGCGCTCCTGCACTCAGGGTCGCGTAGGGGGCGAGGGTGCGCGCCTCGCGGGCCTCCAGGTCGGCGCGGGTGAGCATGGGGGCAGTTTGGCAGATGGCGGAAGGCAGAAGGCAAAAGGCCCAAATCTTAACCCTTCTGCCTTCCGTCTTCGACCTGCTGCATCCACTAGATTGCCCGCATGACCACCCCCGACTCCAGCACTCAGATCATCTACGACGGCCACATCGTCCGGCTCGAACTTCAGGAGGGCAAGTGGGAGATCGTGCGCCACGCCGACGCGGTGGCGGTCCTCGCGCTGAATGGCGCGGGCGAGATGCTGCTCGTGCGCCAGCGGCGGCGAGCGGTGGACGCGATGACGCTGGAGGCCCCGGCAGGCCTCATTGACGACGGCGAGACCCCCGAGGAGGCCGCCCGCCGCGAGCTTCAGGAGGAGGCGGGGCTGGACGGCGACATGACCCTGCTGACCCGCTTCTACTCCAGCCCCGGCTTCTGCGACGAGCTGTTGTACGTCCTCCGGGCCAGCAACCTGCGTGACAGCAAGCTCGACCACGACGAGGACGAGGAAATCGAGGTCGTGTGGATGCCGCCCCACCTCGTGCTGGACGGTCTGCGCGACGGCACGATCATCGGCAGCGCGAGCACGGTCACGGCGGCCCTCTACGGGGTGCAGGCTCTTGCAGGGGGCGAGGGGTGAAGACCTACGTTTCGCCCTCCCAGCGCCCCGACACGGGGACGGTGGTGGCGGTCGGCTCCTTCGACGGGGTGCATCTGGGCCATCAGGCGCTCATCGCGCAGCTCAAGGCGAAGGCGCGCGAACACCGCGTTCCCAGCGTGGTCTACACCTTCGACCCGCCGACGCGCGTGCTGACGCAGGGGGTCGAGTTCCTGTCCACGCTGCCGGAGAAACTCGACCTCCTCGCCCGCTACGGGGTGGACGAGACGGTGGCCGTGCCCTTCACCGCCGAGTTCGCGGCCCGGCCCAAAGAAGCGTTTCTGGACGATCTGCGCGCCCTGCACCCCCGCACCGTCGTGGTGGGCGAGGACTTCCACTTCGGGCGCGGGCGGGCGGGCGGCGTGGCCGATCTGCGGGACGTGACGCGCGAGGTCGTCGCGCTGCCCATGCACCAGCTCGGCGGTGACGACATCAAGAGCACCCGCATCCGCGAATACCTCCGGGTGGGCGACGTGGAGGGCGCGGGCCGACTGCTGGGCCGCCACTACGACGCGCAGGGGGTGGTCGTGCAGGGCGACCGCCTGGGACGAACCATCGGCTGGCCCACCGCCAACATCCGAGTGCCGGAGGGCAAGGCGCTCCCGCTGGGCGTCTTCGCAGTCGTGGCGATCACCGAGCGCGGGCCGGGTAATCGCCAGAGGTGGCACGGCATGGCGAACGTGGGCGTGCGGCCCACCGTGAATGGCACGGCGCGGCGCTTCGAGGTCCACCTCTTCGACTACGAGGGCGACCTCTACGGCGAGGAGGTGCAGGTCAAGTTCTTCGCCCGGCTGCGCGGCGAGCAGCGGTTCGGCGGGCTGGACGAGTTGAAGGCCCAACTCGCGCGGGACGCGGAGGCGGCGCGGGCCGTGCTGCGGGACGTGGGGTAGGGATGAGGGATGAGGGATGAGGGATAAGGGATGAGGTAGGAATTCGGCGGTTCGGCAGTCGGGATGAGCATGTCTCCGCTGTTCTGGCGACTGGTTGCTGGCGACTGGCGACTCCTGAGCTTTATGGCCGCGTGAAGTTCGTCACCGTCCACTCGCCGTTGCCGTCCGCGATGTTCTCCTGACCGGTGCCCGTGGAGAGGCGGGTGGGGTGGCCGTTCCGCGCGTCGTAGCTCACCTCCACGACGGGGCAGGGCTGCGTTTCCTGATAGGCCAGCTTCTGCGCGATGTCGGCGAAGCGGTCCTCTACCGCCCCGCGCGCCTGCGTCCCCGGCTCGCCCGTCTCCCCGGCGGCGAGGGTCACGGGCTGAGCCACCCCGCCCCGCACGGTCACGCGCACGGTGGGGAAGCGGACGGGCGCGGCGATCTGCGCGAAGCTGTAGCTGTAGTCGCGGACATTCGCCGTCTCCCAGACCACCTGAGCGGCGGTCAGCTCGCGCCGCAGGGCCGCGAAGTTGGGCCGGGTATAGCCGGGCGCGCAAAGAACCTTGCCGGAGGAGCTGCCGAGAGGAATGCTTTCCTCCTGCGCCTCCGTCTGGGGCGGCACGCACGCGCACAGGCTCAGGGCGAGGAGGACGGGCGGCAGCACCTTGAACATGCTCCCAGCCTACCCACCGGGATGTGACGCGGCCCTGATGCGCGGTGAGGAGCGGGCGTACCCTGACCCCATGACCAACCTCGATGCCGTCACGACGCTCGACCTCGGGTATTCCTTCTGCCCGAACGACACGTTCATCTTCTACGCGCTGCACGCCGGGCGCGTCTCCTCGCCCCTCCCCGTGCGCGAGCGGCTGGAGGACGTGCAGACCCTCAACGAGTGGGCGGTGGAGGGCCGCCTCCCCATCACCAAGATCAGCTACCGCGCCTATTTTGAGGTGATGGACCGCTACGTGGCCCTGCGCGCGGGCGGGGCGCTGGGGCGCGGGGTGGGGCCGCTCGTGGTCGCACGGGGCGAGGTCGGGGACCTGAACGGGAGGCTGGTGGCCTCGCCGGGTGCCCTGACGACCGCCGAACTCCTGCTGCGCCTCGCCTACCCCGACGTGCGCCTCGTCCGCCTGCGCTACGACGAGGTGATGCCCGCCGTCGCGCGGGGCGAGGTAGATGCGGGCCTGATCATCCACGAGTCGCGCTTCACGTATCCGGCACACGGGCTGGTGAAACTCCTCGACCTCGGCGCATGGTGGGAGGGCGAGACGGGGCTGCCGCTGCCGCTGGGCGCGATTCTGGTCCGTCGTGACCTCCCGCCGGGCGTGCAGCGCGGCCTGAACGCGGCGGTCCGGGCCAGCCTGGAGTACGCCCACGCCCACCCGCAGGAGCCGATGGGCTATATCCGCCAGCACGCCCTGGAGATGAGCGACGACGTGATGCGCGCCCACATCGACCTGTACGTGAACGACTTTTCCCTCGACGTGGGCGAGGAGGGCGAGCGGGCCGTGCGCGAGTTGCACCGCCGGGCAGTGGAGGTGGGGGCGGTGAAGGAGTCGTCGCTGCCGCTATTTGTGGAGGGCTTTTAGCTCCTCCCCCTTGAGGGGGGAGGCCGGGAGGGGGTGAACGGGCCTGGCGTCCATACCGAATGCGCAGGCTTGGACACTCCAACAGCAAGGGCAAGCGGGGCTTGCCACCCCTCTCCCCGGCCCTCTCCCGCAAGGGGAGAGGGAGGAACACCTAAGCGACCGACCCTCCACATTCGCGGCTCCGCTACACTGCCTGCCGAACTCGCCGAGGGCGGGACGTGGGGGAAGCATGACGGAAGGCAACGGGAGCGCGGGGTCGGCATACGAGCGGGCGGGCGTGAGCATCGACGCGGGGCACCGGGCCGTCTCCCTGATGAGGGACGCGGTGGCGCGGACGCACACGCCCGCCGTGCTGGGTGGCCTGGGCGGCTTCGGCGGACTGTTCCGCCCGGACTTCGCGGGACTGAGCGATCCGGTCCTCGTCGCCTCCACCGACGGCGTGGGCACGAAGACGAAGGTGGCCGCCCGCACAGGGCGCTTCGCCGGGCTGGGTGCCGACATCGTGAACCACTGCGTCAACGACATCCTCGTGCAGGGGGCGCGGCCCCTCTTCTTCCTCGACTACGTGGCGATGGGGAGGCTCCGGCCCGAGGTCGTCGCCGAGGTGGTGACGGGTGCGGCGGGAGCGTGTGAGGCGTTGGGCGTCGCCCTGCTAGGGGGCGAGACCGCCGAGATGCCCGGCGTGTATATGGAGGGCGAGCTGGACATCGTGGGCACCGTGGTCGGCGTGGTGGACCGCCCCGCCCTCGTGGACGGCTCGCGCCTGACGCCGGGGGACGCCGTGATCGCTCTGCCGAGTACGGGCCTCCACACCAACGGCTACAGCCTCGCGCGCATGGCGCTGGACGGCCTGGACTGGACCGAAGCCCGCGCGGACCTCGGTGGCGAGCGGCTGGAGGACCTCCTCACGGTGCCGCACCGCGCTTACCTGGGGGCGTTCGACGCGCTGCGGTCGGCGGGCGTGCCGATTCACGGCATGGCGCACATCACCGGGGGCGGGCTGGTGGACAACCCGCCGCGCGTTTTCCCCGAGGGGGTGGGAATGCGGGTGGATACGGCGTCGTGGACGGTGCCGCCCCTCTTCGAGCTGATCGTGCGCGAGGGGCGGGTGGACCGCGCCGAGGCGTTCCGCGCGCTGAACATGGGCGTGGGCTTCCTGTTCATGGTGCCCGCCGATCAGGTCTCGGCGGCTCTGGAAGCCCTTCGAACCGCCGGGGAATCGCCCTGGGTCATCGGGGAGATGGTGGCCGGGCAGGGTGTAACCTTCTCCGGGGGCACGCCGGGCGAGGCCGTGAGTGGGGTCAGCCCTTGACCACGCGCCGCGCCCCCTTCGGCTTCGTGCCGCCCGACCGGGCCACCGCCACCGAGTTCTGGGTGGTGCGCCACGGCGAGAGTACCTGGAACGCCGATGGACGGTATCAGGGGCAGACCGACGTGCCGCTGAGCCATATCGGAATTCTCCAGGCCGCCAGCCTCGCCGAGCGGTTGACCGGGCAGAGCTTCGCCGCCGTGTACACGAGCGACCTCGCCCGCGCCTCCCAGACCGCCGACATGGTGGCCGAACGCCTCGCCGGAGCGCCCGAGGTGCAGCCCGACCCCGGCCTGCGCGAGATCGACGTGGGCGAACTCGGCGGCCTCGTCATGGCGGACATCGAGGTGCGGCATCCCGATTACCTCACCGCCCTGCGCGCCGACCCGTGGCGCACCCGCCGACCCGGTGGCGAGAGCATGGAGGACCTCTTTTCCCGCTGCGGCGCGGCCTTCCACGCCCTGCGCGTCCGGCATCCGGGGGGGCGCGTCCTCGTCTTCACCCACGGCGGGGTCGTCCGCGTCGCCGTCGGCCTCGCGCTCGGCGGGGTGTCGGTCCACGCCTGGGCACGCCTGAGCGTCACGAACACGAGCATCACCCGCGTCCTGCTGGGCGAGGAGAGCGGCACCCTGCTCGGCTTCAACGACGACGCGCACCTGGAGAATCTGCTGGAGGCGACCGAGGCGGACGACGTGCTGGGGCAAGCTCCATAAGGCGTGCGTCGGTCCATTCGAAGAGACCTTCGCCTTACACTCCGGGGGTGAGCCTGACCTTCAGCGGTCCCCTCTGGCACTGGCGGGGTCCCGCACCGTGGTACTTCGTGACCGTGCCGCCGGAGGGGTGTGAGACCCTGAAGGCCGCCTCGTCGCTCGTGACCTACGGCTGGGGCATGATTCCCGTACAGGTAGGCCTCGGTGAGACCCTATGGACCACCTCGCTGTTTCCGCAGGAGGGGCGCTACCTGGTGCCAATCAAGGCGAGCGTTCGCCGGGCCGAGGGGCTGGAGGAGGGCGATACGGTGACGCTGCGGCTGGAGGTGCGGTCCGGCCAACGTCCCCGGAAGACACCGGACGAGGCGGAGGCGTTTTGAACGGCGGGCCTCTCCCGAACGGCGCGGATGACCTGCCCGGCCCACCTGTTCCAGGGCAGTTGACAACAGCACGACGGCCCGGCCCCGCAAGTCTCCTGGCGACTGGAAGCTGGCGACTGGCGACTCCACAGTTCCCCTTCCCACGTCAAACGCTCTAGGGTGGGCGGACATGCCCCTTCCTTCCCCTCTGCCCTGCCCGGAGGCGGGATGACCGCCCCACTCGCCCCGACGGCCTCCCTCCTCAGCCGCTACCGGGAGGGCGATCCCCGCGCCCTCGCCCGCGCGATCACCCTTGCCGAGAGCGGGTTGGAGGGGGCGCGTCCCCTGCTGCGTGCTGCACGAGAACGGGCCGGGCGCGCGGTCGTCCTCGGCGTGACGGGTAGCCCCGGCAGTGGCAAGAGCACCCTGACGGACGGGCTGATCACGCACCTGCGGGCGGAGGGCAAGCGGGTGGCCGTCCTCGCCGTGGACCCCTCCAGCCCCTACTCGGGCGGGGCGATCCTCGGCGACCGCATCCGCATGCTCCGGCACCACGCCGACGCGGGCGTGTTCGTGCGCTCGCTCGCCAGCCGGGGGGCGCTGGGGGGCCTCTCTCCGCGCACCCTGCCCGTCCTCGCGCTGCTGGAGGGGGCGGGCTTCGACTGGGTGATGTTGGAGACGGTCGGCGTGGGCCAGTCGGAGGTGGACGTGGCCGCCGTGTGCGACCACACCCTGCTCGTGCTGACGCCCGCCGGGGGCGACGGGGTGCAGGCGTTCAAGGCGGGCATCATGGAGATCGCCGACGTGCTCGCCGTGAATAAGGCCGACCTGCCGGGTGCCGACCGCATGGTGCGGGAGTTGAAGGCGGCTCAGGGTCTCGGTGCCCACGACGCGGGAACGTGGTTTGCCCCGGTGGTGAAGACGGTCGCCGCCCGTGGGGAAGGAGTCGCGGAGGTCGTCGCCGCCGTCCTCGCCCACCGCGCCCACCTGGGGGAGGAGGGGCTGCGGGCCGGACGCGAACGCCGCGCCGAGTTTGAGGTCAGGACGCTCGTGCAGGAGCGGGTGCTGAGGCGGGCGCGCGAGCTGGGGGGAAACCTCTACGCGCGGGTGGCGAGCGGCGAACTGGACGCGGACGCCGCCGCCGAGGAACTGTTGGGAAGTTGAGGTCGGGCGTTGGAAGAGCGCCGGTCTTCGGTGCCCCGCGCGGACGAAGGGGGAGGGTGTGCCGCCCCGCTTCCCCCGCCTACCCCTCCTCGCCCAGCACCCACCGCGCCAGCGCCCAGCCGCTCAGGAGCGCCGCCTCCATCCGTGGGCCGTGCTCGTCGGGCGTGTGCCAGTCGCCGCACCAGCCGACGCTCAGGGCCGGGTCCCAGTGGGCCGGGCCGGATGCACGAACGGTCGGCGTGGAGTAGCGCCAGCGGTGGGCGAAGGCGTGCAGAGGCGTGAAGTCGCCCAGCGTCTTCCGTGTACTGTCCAGCAGTTCGGGCAACACGTCCTCGGGGCGGCGTTCGAGGTTGGCGGTGCTCCATGCGGGGGTTGCTTGCAGCATCAGGGCGGGTGGTTGGCCCGGTTCGCGTTTGGTATGTTCGCGGGCGGCCCATTCCAGCATGGGGTGGTCGTGGAGCCGCAGTCCGACCCACTCGGCGTCCAGGTCCCGCTCCAGCACGATGCCCGCCGCCCAGTACGGCTCATAGCGCACGCGGCCCACCTCCCGCGCGGCCTCGGCGAGGGTGGGAAAGTCGTCCACCAGATCGCCCAGCAGGGGCGCGAGTTGCGGGGCGGGCAGGTTGAGGACGAGGCGCGGGGCGGTCCAACTCGACCCGTCGCGGGCGTGGACGCGCCAGCCGTCCCCGGTGCGTTCCAGGCTCGTGACCTCCGCGCCCGTCGTGACGCTCAGGCCGTGGGCGAGGTGCCGTCCCAGCGCGCTCATCCCGGCGGTCGGGACGTAGCGGGGGTGAGCGGGCGGCGGAACCGTGACCGTGCCCCCCCGCCACTCGCCCACCGAGCGCGTCCATACGCGCAGCCAGCCATCCCGCACGCCGCCCTCCGCGAGCGCCCGCAACCGCGCCCCACGCGCCGTGAAGAACCGCGCCCCGTGGTCCAGCCGTGCCTCGCGCCCGTCGTCCAGCGGTACCCGCCGCGTCGCCGCCCGCCCGCTGACCCCGCGCGACTTGTCGAGGACCTGCACGTTCAGCCCCGCCCGCACCGTGTCCTGCCCGAGCGCCAGCCCTCCCAACCCCGCCCCGACGATGAGAAGGTCCGGTGAACTCATGCTGCCCCGCTGAAAACTGACGGCTGACGGCTGACGGCTCTCACAACAGCGCCCGGTGGTCCGCCAACATGCAGCGGTCCTGCACCACGTCAATGCCACGAGCGGTAAGCGCCTGCGCCGTCGCCTCATCGCGGATGCCCTGCTGCATCCACACCACGCGCGGCGGCGGGGCCATGCTCAGGATGTCGGCGAGGTGTTCATGCACCTTGTCGCTGCGCCGGAAGACCTCCACCACGTCCACGGGCGTGCTGATTTCGGCGAGGGTGGAGACGGCCCGGTGCCCGAAGAAGCTCTCGCCGCGCGCCGCCAGCGCCGGATTGACGGGGATGATGGTGTAGCCCTGACGGTGCAGATACTCCGGCACGTAGTAGGCGGGCTTCATGGGGTCGCGGTGGAAGCCCACGACGGCGACGACCCGGTTCTCCCGAAGGATGCGAACCACGTCGGGATTGCCCTGCAGCCGCGTCATCGCCCCGCCCCCAGGCCCGCGTAGGCGGCGCGGGCGGCCTCCAGCGTGGCGTTCAGCTCCGCGTCGGTGTGCGCCGCGCTCACGAAGATCGTCTCGAACTGGCTCGGTGCCCAGTAGATGCCCCGCGCGAGCATGTGCTGGAACCACCCGGCAAACGATTGAACGTCGCTCCGCGCCGCGTCCGCGTAGGTCCGCACCGAGCCGTCCGGCGCGTCCTGATGGAAGGCTGTCAGCATGGAGCCGATGTGGTTGAGGCTGATTGGCACGCCCGCCTCCCGCGCCGCCTCCCGCAGCCCGTCCGCGAGCCGCGAGGTGTACGCTTCCAACCGCGCGTACACGTCCGGGTCCCCCTCCAGCACTTCCAGCGTGGCGAGGCCCGCCGCCATCGCCAGCGGGTTGCCGCTCAGCGTCCCCGCCTGATACACGGGTCCCTGCGGTGAAACCCAGTCCATCACGTCCGCCCGCCCGCCGTAGGCACCCACGGGCAGCCCGCCGCCGATGATCTTGCCCCAGCAGGTGAGGTCGGGGGAGAGGCCGAGCAATCCCGTCGCCCCGTTCATGGAGAGGCGAAAGCCCGTCATCACCTCGTCGGCGATCAGCAGCGCCCCGGCGTCCTTGACCCGGTGAAGGGCGGCCAGAAACTCCGGCGTGGGGATGAGGACCCCGGCATTCCCCACCACCGGCTCGAAGATCACCGCCGCGATCTCGTGCCCACGCTCCCGCATCAGGAGGTCCAACCCCGCCGGGCCGTTGTACTCGGCCACCAGCGTCAGCCGCGCGTATTCCTCCGGCACGCCCGCGCTGCTGGGGGCCGACTCACCGAGGCCGCCCTCCGCGTTCGTCATCAGGCCGCTGCCCGCCTCCACGAGCAGGCCGTCGGCGTGACCGTGGTAGTTGCCCCGGAACTTGACGATGTATTTCCGGCCCGTGAACCCCCGCGCCAGCCGCAGGGCGCTCATCGTCGCCTCGGTGCCGCTGTTCACGAAGCGGACGCGCTCGGCCCCGGTGATCCGCGTGACCGTCTCGGCCAGCCTCACCTCCCGCTCGCCGGGAGCGCCGAAGCTCGTGCCGCCCGCCAGCGCCTCCAGGATCGCCTCCCGGACCGCCGGATGGTCGTGCCCCAGGATCATCGGCCCCCACGAGCCGATGTAGTCCACATAGCGGGTGCCGTCCACGTCCGTCAGGTACGCGCCGTGCGCCTCGCGGATGAAGCGCGGGGTGCCGCCCACCGAGCGGAAGGCCCGCACCGGACTGTTCACGCCGCCCGGCGTCACCGCCCGCGCCCGCGCGAACAGCGCCTCGCTCTGGGTGGTCGGCGGATGTGCCGTTGAGGAAGGAAGGGTCTGCGTCGTCATGCCGCCCACCTTACGGCAGGCTGACAGGGGCGGGCGGCGGGGAGGATGACAGTTGGACGCGGCGTATCCTGCACGGATGACCGCGACGGGGGCCGAGTGGGAGCGCCGACTGACCGCGCTGTGGGCCGAATTGGAGACCTTTGACGGTGACGGCCTCGCCTTCGTCGTCAGGATGGCGACGCTGACAGCCGAACTGCCGCCGGACAGCGCGGTGGGCCTGTTCGAACGGGGCGCGGCCCACGACTCCACCGGTTCCCCCGACCAGGCCGTGCCGCTGTACGAGGCCGCGCTCACGGTGGGTTTGACGGGCGAGCGTCGCCGACGCGCGGTGATTCAGCTCGCCAGCTCGCTCCGCAATCTGGGGCGGCCCCAGGAGGCCGTCACCCTGCTGACCGCCGAGGCGCAGATGCCCTCCGACCCGTTGGACGGCGCGGTGGCGACGTTTCTGGCGCTGGCGCTAGCCGACCTGGGCCGCGAGCGCGAGGCGGTGGCGGTGGCGCTGACGGCCCTGGCACCCCTCCTGCCACGCTACAACCGTTCGGTGGCCCGGTACGCCCGGCAGTTGGTAGAGGGCACGGACCCAGAGGCTTGATCGAGGGAGGGCGTTCCTATGCGGCGGCAACTTTCCTCTGCCCTCAAAACTCCTTTTCTTCGTAGTTGCCTACGACCATCTCTCCGTAGCCTGCCGCCCTGATTTCTTCGAGGATCGCCCAACCCGCCTGACCTCCCTTGAGTGCGGCGGAAGTTCCGGGAATACGCCATTGCTCCTGTGAGTCGGGAAGAAGAGCTTCGTCCGCTTCAGTTCTTTGTGGGTCAAGCCATATGGCGTCGCATTCGGGACAGAAGAGAAATAGGAAGTCGCCAGTAGAAGCTCTCCGAAAGAACAAGGCAGAGCCGTTACATATCGGTCAGTCAATAGAAGTGTAATATGCCATAGGAGAACCTTCTCAAGATTAATGTCTGGGCAGCAGTTGAAAAGCGAAGCGTTCTTGGAAGGAGCAGGGGCGGCACCCCTCGGCCCGCCCCTGCGTCGCTTCCCTCCGCCCTACAACCCCAGCAGCCCCACCGCCGCCGTCTGCGTCAGCTCCTGCCGAAAGGGGGCGATCAGGTTCCGCTCCTGCTCGGTGGCCGTCTGCACGGTCGTATTCAGGTCGGGGAGGCGGCCCGACTGCAACGCCTCGGCGGCGCGGGCGAAGTCGATGTTGGGCACGCCGAGGGCACGGTTGACGGCGCTGCGGACGACGGCGTACCGCTCGGCGCTCATGCCCTCGCGGGACAGGGCCGTGGCCTGGGCCTGCCGGGCGCGGCCAATGCTCGTGCCCGCGTCGCGCAGCACGTTGACGATGGTGAGGATGTTCGGCGTCTGTCCGTTCTGAATGTCGGTCCAGACCGTCTGAAGGCTGGTGAGGCTGCCGCCCAGCGCCGTGCTCACGTCGCGCCGCACCGAGGCGAAGCGCCGCACGTCGGCCTGCGTGAGGGGCGTGGCCGCGTCGCCGCTCGGGGTGGGTGTCGTGCCCGTGTTGGCGTTCCCGCTCGGCAGGCCCGGCGTCTGAACACCCGTCTGCGTCTGGGCCGGGGGAGTATTCCACCCCGCCAGAAACCCGCGCACGGGTTGAATCACGAGGAACCACGCCAGCGCCCCCAGCACCGCCAGCACGATGAGCGTGCCGCCCCCACAGCCCAGGCAACCGCATCCCAGCCCACCACGTCTTCTCATGCCTTCAAAGTACGGGGCGCGGGTGAGCGGAGTTCCCGGCAGAGCTTTTCGAATCATGTTGATCGAACCTCGGTTGACAGCGGACCGGCGGGCGCTCTTAAATACGGACGCTCATCCCAGGCTCAAAGTCGCGTCGCCCAGGCGCACAGCACCGCCCGTGTTCTCCCTTTCGGTGGACCCGGCTCTCCTCGTCCTCTGGAGGTTTCATGCCCGTTCACCTCTTCCGCCCGTTGACTGCCCTCACCTGTACGCTCGCGCTGGCGGGGTGCGGACTGACCGATGCCCCTACCGAGACGCGCGCCCAGGACAGCCGCACCTTCACCGTCACGGCACCGACGACGACCGCCATAGAGGGGGCGACCCTCTACAGCGGGAGCTACGCGGGCATTCAGGGTCCGGCGGGCTACCTGATCGAGGTGCCCGACAACTGGAACGGCACGCTCGTCATGTACACCCACGGCTACCGGGGCACGGGCGCGGAGCTGACGGTCGATCCACCCTCCATCCGGCAGTCCCTGATCTCGCAGGGCTACGCGTGGGCGGCGAGCAGCTATTCGGCCAACTACTACGACGTGCGGGCCGGGGTGGAGGACACCAACGCGCTGGCGCTCGCCTTTGGCACGCTGACGGGCGGCAAGTACCAGACGCCGGGCAAATACCTCATCATGGGCTTCTCGATGGGCGGGCACATCGCCGGGGCCGCCGTGGAAAAGGAGACGCTGGCGAGCGCCCGGAGCCGGGTCAACTACGCCGCCGCCCTCCCCATGTGCGGCGTGATGGACGAGGAGTACGAGTTCAAATGGCTCGGCGACTACACCACCGCTGCCGCGCAACTCGCCGGGTATGGTGCCCGGACCTTCCCGCAGAGCGACTACCAGACATTGCTGCCCGACATCAAGGCGGCACTCTTTGACAGCACGTCGGGCACGCTCTGGCAGGAGAACGCCGTACAGGGCGCGAAGCTCCGCGAAATTGCCCGCAACCTCACGGGCGGCGACCGTCCCGTTTTCGACCTCGGCTTCCGCGTCGGCGGCTTGCAGAACGCCGTCTTCGGCACAGGTGGCTCGGACGGCACGATCAACGGCATCCTGAACAAGAATCTCTACGGCAACGTGGGCACGGTCTACCGCTGGACGACGGGCGACATCACCCCCGCCGAGACGGCCTTCAACGCGAGCATCCTGCGCGTGACCGCCGACGCGAACGCGAACCGCGCCCGTCCGGGCGGCCTGCGCTGGCTGCCGCGCGTGAACGGGGAGTTCAGCGTGCCCGTGCTGACGCTGCACACCCTCGGGGACTTCTACGTGCCCTTCGCCCACCAGCAGAAGTACCGCCAGGCGGCGCAGGCGGCGGGCAACGGCGACCGCCTCGTCCAGCGGGCCATTCGCGCGCCCGGCCACTGCGACTTCGTGGGGGCGGAGATCGTGGAGGCGTTCAACGACCTCGTGAAATGGGAGGCGACGGGCGTTAAACCTGCCGGGGACGATGTGCTCACGCCCACCACGGTCGCAAATACGAACTACGGCTGCACCTACACGCGGAGCACGCGCCAGGGTGTCGCGGCCTGCGCGACTGGGCAGTAGGAGGAGAGGTTGGGTCGGGCGGAGGGGCGAGTATGGGTGCCCCTCCGCCCCTCTTCATTCGGGCCAGAGCACGGTCACGAGGGCGAGACCGCCTTCCAGCCGCGCCGTAACCTCCCCACCCGCCGCCTCATTGCTCACCGTCCACCCGCTGCCGAGGGACACGTCCGCGCCGCGCAGGGGCCAGCGCACGCCGTCCAGCGTGAGGCCGTGCAAGTCGCTCAGGGCGAGGACGCTCAGGGTGGTTCCGGGTGGGAGGCTCAGGCGCACGTCCGCGCCGGGCAGGAGGGGGTGCCCGCTCTCGTCGCCGCTGTGGAGCAGGACTTTTAAGCCTTCCCGCGCCAGCCGCACGCCTCCGAGGACGAGGGCCGCCGTGTGGTCGAAGCGCCCGCCGAAAGCTCCCAGGAACACGAGGTCGGTCGCCCCCCGTTCACGAGCGACCCGGACGGCGAGTTCCGCGTCCGTCTCGTCCTTCGCAGCGGGGTGGACCTCGCGCGGCGCATCCAACATCAAGCCGTCCGAGGAGTCGAAGTCGCCCACCCAGGCGTCTACCGTCACGCCGAGAGCGTCAGCGTGCCGCGCGCCGCCGTCCGCCGCGATCACGAGGTCGGGGTGGGGAAGGGCGTGCAGCGCGTCCGTCGGAACGAGCCGACCCCCCACCAGAATCCACGCGATCAAGCCGGGGCTTCCCGGTCGTCGGGGAGGGTGAGGACCCGCGACTCGTCCAGCCAGAGCCGCAGCCCATCGTCCTCCACCTCCGCCGCCTCCCGCGCGCTGAGATTCAGGGTGAGTGGCCCCAGCGAGTGCGCCACCGTGACCTCCGCGCCCGTGGCCGTCGCCCGCCGCGCCGTGACGGGGAGGAGGTCGCCTTCCCCCAGGGCCACGGCGGTCTCCGGGACGAGCCGGGCGGTGCCGTCCCCACGCGCGAGGACGTTCGGGTGTCCCAGAAAGGCGGCCACCCATGCGGTCGCGGGCCGGGCGAAAACTTCCGCCGCCGCACCGAACTGCACGAGCCGCCCCGCCCGCATGACCGCCACCCGGTCGGCGAGCGCCAGCGCCTCCCGGCGGTCGTGGGTGACGAGGAGGACTCCAGCGCGCAGCCGGGCGAAGAGGGCGCGCAACTCGCCCCGCAATCGGGCGCGGAGCGGCTCGTCAAGGTTGCTCAGCGGCTCGTCCAGCAACAGCAGGGGCGAACCCGTCGCCACCGCCCGCGCGAGGGCCACCCGTTGCGCCTGCCCGCCCGAGAGTTCGGTGGTCCGCCGCCCCTCCAGCGCCTCCAGCCCGACGAGGGCCAGCGCCTCCCGCGCCCTCTCCTCGGCCTGCCCCCGGCCCGCGCCGCGAATGTGGGGGCCATAGGCGACGTTCCCGAGGACGTTGAAGTGCGGGAAGAGCGCGTAGTCCTGAAACACGAGGCCGACGTGCCGCAGCTCGGGCGGCAGCGCCGTCACGTCCCGCCCGCCGACCTCCACCCGGCCCGCATCGGGGCGCTCCAGCCCGGCCACGCAGCGCAGCACCGTGCTCTTGCCGCAGCCGCTCGGCCCCAGCAGGGCGACCGTCTCGCCCACGCCGACGGTGAGGGACACGCCCTGCGCCGCGACGGTCGGGCCGAAGCGTTTGGAAAGACGGTGGAGACTGAGAGCAGCCTGACTCATTGCAGGAGAATGACGGCCAGACGTTGCAGGGCTGCGGCCAGAACCTCCGGCGGAACGGCCTCGATCATCTGAACATCCCGTGCCCGCCAGTCCATGGTGTAGATGTGCGACGCCAGCACCACTCCACGTGTTCCCAGGGTCTGTGGGAGCGCGATCTCAGTCGTATACCCCTTTGCCTGGGAGGTGATCGGCATACAAATCATCAGACCCGTCCGCGCGTTGTACCGAGTGTTGCTCACCACCAGGGCCGGGCGGCGTCCTCCCTGCTCGTGACCCAGGCTGGGGTCGAAGGTGGCCCAGATGAGCTGCCCCCTTTCCGGCGTACTCACCAGTCCAGCTCTCGGCCCACCGGGACGTACTCGGGAACATCCTCGTACTTCAGCGGCTCCTCCGGTAGCCCGGCCAGCAGGTCGTCGATGCTCAGGTCAGGACGCCAGACGGGGCGGTGGGTAGGCATCAGGTGCAATGCGCCGCCCTCCGTCACCTCCAACTCATACTCCTGCCCGGCCTCCAACCCTCCCTCCCGAACGACGCTGGCGGGCACCACAAACCCCAGGCTGTTGCCATGTTTGTTCAATTTCACGCGCACCCTCTGCCTCCTATCTGACAGTGTATGACACCTGGTCTCATGTCACCTCCCCCTCCCCGCCGTCGAGCAGCGTGAAGCTCAGCGCGGCGAGCAGGAGGAGGATGGTCGCCAGCGCGCACGCCTCCCCCAGATTGCGCTCGCCGGGACGGCCCAGCCGCTCGTACAGCCCCGTACTGAGGGTCGCCCACTCGGGCCGGGTCAGCACCAGCGTCGCGCCGAACTCGCCCAGCACCGTGGCGAGGGCCAGCGCCACGCCGCCCCGTAGCGCCGGGAGGGTGAGGGGGAAAGTGACCGTCCGGTGGGCCGCCCGCCTGCCCGCGCCGAGCGTCCGCGCCGCCTCCAGCAGACGTGGCGGCAGGGCACGCAGGGCTGGAAGCACGCTGCGCGTCACGAGGGGAAAACCCAGCAGCGTGTACGCCGCGATCAGCAGGGGGAGGGTCGCCGACAGCGCCGGGTACGCGAGGAGATAACCCACCGCAAGGCTGACGGGCGAGACCATCAGCGGCAGCAGCGAAAGCAGGTCGAGCGCACGCGAGCGGGCCAGCCATGCCGCCAGCGCGTGTAATCCGCCGAGGAGCGTCGCGCCGAGGAGGGCGAGCAGACCGAAGCGCACCGTGTTCCCGATGAGCAGCGGTGTATCTGGATCGGCCAGCACGCCGCGCCAGTAGCTCAGAGTCGGTCCCTCCGATCCCAGCACACCCCGCGCCGCCACTGCCACCAGCGGGCCGAAGCACACGAGGACCACGACCGCCACGAGTGCCCACAGCAGCGCGGCCACCCTTCCCCGTGGGGTCGGCAATCCGTGGGCAGGCACGCCCATCCCGCCGCGTGACAGGCGCACGTAGGCCCACGTCGCCGTCAGCGTCAGCGCGAGTTGCCCGGCGATGAGGGCGCTCGCCTCGGACAGCCGGAGTTGATAGGCGGTCAGGGTGTAGATTTCCACCTCCAGCGTCGCGTACTGCTCGCCCCCGAGCGCCAGCGGCAGCCCGAAGCTCAGAGCCGAGTACAGGAAGACGAGGATGAAGCCAGCAGCCAGCCCTGGCAGCGCGAGCGGTAGGGCCACCGTCCACGCCGCCCGCAGGCCCGACGCGCCGAGTGTCCGCGCCGCACCCGTCAGAGCGGGTGGCACGCGCGAGAAGCCCCCATAGGCAAGGCGCACCATCACGGGCAGGTTGAAGAACAGGTTGCCCAGGATCAGGAGCGCGGGCGTTCCCTCCAGGTCCACCCCCAGCAGAGCCGTCAGCCAACCGCGCGGTCCCAGCAGGGCCGTGATGCCCAGCACCGCCACCAGCGTCGGCGTCACGAAGGGCAGCAGCAGCAGGCGCAGGAGGAGGCGTTTGCCGGGCACGCTGTAGCGGGACAGGAGGTAGGCGAGGGGAGCGCCGACGATCAGGGCGATCAGGGCGGTGAGGGTGGCCTGCGCGAGCGTCCACGTCAGGCGGCCAGTGAAGTAGGGGTCCTGCCAGATGGCAAGGTTGACACCGCCTTCTAGAAGCGTTCGGGTCAGGGGCAGAGCCAGGAAGAAGAGGAGGAAGAGGAGGGGCGGGAGGGCGAGGAGCCAGGGGAAGGGGGTCATGGGGAAGGGCGGGGCATCTTGCGACGGTTTGCCCCCACCCCCCAGCCCCCTACCCCCAGAGGGGGCAGGGGGAGTGGCGCTGCGCTAGGCAAAGGGCCTGTTGACTGCACGTGTGGACGGGTTCTCAGCGTGGCAACATTTGATCTTGTTGCGTGCCGTTTGGAAGGCCCACCGTCTCGCTGCGCGAGCCGACGTGGTGGTGGGATGGGGCGTCGGCTCACGGGCAAGAATTGGTCGTCAAGAGTGACGGTTTTTGGAGAGCAAGAGCTTCGGCTCTTATTGCTCCCTCTCCCCTCGTGGGTGACTCGAAGAGCTGCGGAGCAGAGGGCCGGGGTGAGGGGGCGACGTGACGGCCCCACTGCCCAACACCTGCCAGCAACGCCCTTACTCCTCCCCCTTGAGGGGGGAGGTCGGGAGGGGGTGAACGAGGCGACCGAGCCACGCCCATTTATGCCCAACTTCACCTCACCGCGCCCGCAAAACATTCGTCACCCAGGCGTCCACCAGCCGTTGCGGATTGGCGGTCACGCTCGCCTTCACCTGCGCCACGTCGGGCCGCTGGGCGAACCCGAACACCGGGTCGAGTTTCGTTCCCGTCACGGCGGGATAGACCCACATGCGCGTGGGGAAGTCCGATTGCACGCCGCCCGAGAGCATGAAGTCCACGAACTTGCGTGCCAGGGCGGGTCGCTTCGCGCCCTTGAGCACGCCCACGCCCTCCAGTTGGAGGAAGGTGCTGCCGGGCAGGAGGAGGTTGGCGGTGGGAGACTGGGCGGGGAGCCTCGCCGGGTCGTAGCCGTCGGCGTAGTAGACCTCGGCGGCGGGGCTGCTCGCGTAGCTCAGCACGATGGGGAAGCGGCCCCCGTTCTTGCTGAACTCCTTGTTGTAGGCGTCCGACCAGCCGCGCGTGACCTTGAGGCCGCTCAATCGCGCCTCACGCCACCACGTCCACGCGCCCGCCTCGCCGTAGTGGTTCACGGTGGCGAGCAGGAAGGCGAGGCCGGGGCTGCTCGTCGCCGGGGAGGAGACGACGGTCAGGCGGGCGTACTCGGGCTTTTTCAGGTCGTCCAATGTCTTGGGCAGCGGCAGGCCCGTCCTGGCAAGGGCGGCGCGGTCATAATTCAGCGCCACGAAGCCGTAATTCACGGTGTTCAACAGCCCCTTCTCGTCCAGGCGGTAGGCGGCGGGCACGCGGGCGAGGGCGGGGGACCGGTACGCCTCCAGAATCCCGGCCTGCCTCGCACGGGCCAGCAGCGAGTTGTCCAGCCCGTACACCACGTCGGCGACGGGGGCGCGTCGGGTGAGGATGAGACGGTTGAGAAGTTCCCCGGCGTCCCCACCCCGCACGAAGCGGACGCGAGCCTCATTTGCCTTCTCGAAGCCCGCCACCAGTTGCTTGTCCACGTCGAAGGAATCGTGGGTGATGACGGTCAATGTGGTCTGGGCGGTGGCGTGGGTGCCCAGGGCGAGCGCCGTCAACAGGATCAGTCTCCGCATGAAAAATTCCCCCTCGCGTCACGAAGGGGCAGGGGCACACGGGCCGCCGTGGGAGGCAGACCCGCGCATCACGCTCCCTCCGCCGGTATGACCCGGATCAGGTTCCTGGGGTCTCTCTCAGCCCCGCCCCGGCCTGTGATGGCCTGATGGCGTGGGCACCCCCGGTGACGCACCCGGCAGCATAGCGCAAGGGGGGCGGGCCGCCGTTCTAGAGTGGGCCGTGACCTACCTCATCGTGTGGCTGGTGCTGCGGGACGCCTCCGGGCGCGTGCTGCTGGGGCGGCGTTCGGGAACGACCGTCGCGGATGGGCTGTGGAATCTGCCGGGCGGTGCGGTCGAACAGGGCGAGGGACTGGCCGAGGCGGTCGTCCGCGAAACGTGGGAGGAGGTCGGCGTGGTCGTCCTCCCCTCCGGCCTGCGGCCCCTCGGGGTCAGCCGTTACGACGTGCAGGGTCTCCACGGTCCGGTACAGGGGGTGGACTTCCTCTTCCTTGCCGACACGTGGGAGGGCGTGCCCGCGCCGCTGGAGAAGACCTCGGAGGTTGGCTGGTTCGCCCCGAATGCACTGCCAATGGACTGCCTGCCCTGGCTGCCGGGCGTCCTCGCCGCCCACCTGACGCGGGGCGCGTGGCTCTCCGAGCAGCTCGATGGGGTGGAGGGCGTGCGCGTGTTCCCGGCAAGGTAACGAAGAACTAAAGCACATAGGTCCTTCCGTATGAAATAATTTCAAACGAAATGACCGATTCTCCTCACTCCCAAGACGAGCTGTACGACCTCGTGCGGCTGACGTTGCGGCTCTCGCGGCGCTTCCTTCACGTGCTGGACGAGCCGCTGGAACAGGCGCTGGGCCTGAACACCAAAGAACTTCTCGTGCTGGCGGCGATCATGGACGGGGCGGAGACGCCGGGTGCCGTGGCGGAGCGCCAGCGTCTGCCCGCGCCGACGGTGACGCGCCTCGTGACGAAGCTGGCGGGGCTGGGATTGGTGGAGCGGGTGGTGGACCCCGGCGACCTGCGGCGGCAACGGCTGCGGCTGACCGAGCGGGGCGAGGCGACCCGCGCCCGCACCCGCTCAAGCGCACAGGACATCGTGAGCGCCCGCTTCGGCGACCTGCCCGCCGCAGAGGTTCACGCCGCGCTCGCAGGGCTGCGGGCGGTGGAGGCCCGCCTCGGCATGGCCCCGGCCCGCGAGGAGGTGCTGTCGTGAACGCCCTGACCCTCTCGGCCCGCGAGAAGACGCTCGCCTTCGTGGGCATTCTGACCGTGCTGTTCCTGTCGAGCCTCAACCTCACGGTGGTCGGCAGCGCCATGCCGCGCGTGATCTCCGATCTGGGCGGCTTCCACCTGTACGCGTGGGCCTTCACCGCGTATTCGCTCGCCACCACGATCACCATTCCCATCGTCGGCACCGTGAGCGACCGCTACGGGCGGCGTCCGCTGCTGCTGGCGGGCATCGCCGTCTTCGCGCTGGGAAGCGTGCTGCTGGGCCTCGCGCAGAACATGGGGCAGCTCATCGCGCTGCGTGCCCTGCAAGGCATCGGCGGCGGCACCCTGATGGCGATGAGCTTCACGGCCATCGCGGACCTGTTCACCCCCGCCGAGCGCGGACGGTATCAGGGCTACACGGGCGCGGTCTGGGGCGTGAGCAGCGTGGTGGGGCCGCTCGTGGGCGGCTTCCTCACCGATCACCTGGGCTGGCGGAGCGTGTTCTTCGTGAACCTGCCCTTCGCGGTGCTCGCGCTGTTCTTCATCTGGCGTTTCTTCCGGCTGCCCGCGCCTGGCGCGAGGGGGCACTTCGACGGGCTGGGGGCGCTCCTCCTCGGCGGGGCCGTGACCACCCTGACGCTCGCGCTCTCGTGGGGCGGGGGGACCTACGCGTGGGACAGCGCCCGCATCCTCGGCCTGCTGGGGGCGACGCTGGCGCTCGGCGCGTGGTACGTGTGGCACAGCCGCGCGCAGGAACGGCCCATCCTCAACCTGCGCCTGCTGCGCGACCCGGCCATCGCCCTCGCCTCGCTGGCGGGCTTCCTCACGAGCGCGGGGATGTACGCCGCCGTGCTGTACCTGCCGCTGTATATGCAGGGCGTGAAGGCTTCCTCCGCGAGTGGCAGCGGTCTCGCCCTCGCGCCGCTAAGGCTTCCTCCGCGAGTGGCAGCGGTCTCGCCCTCGCGCCGCTGATGTTCGGGATGATCGTGACGAGCACCCTGAGCGGCCAGCTCGTGAGCCGGACCGGGCGCTACAAGGGCCTGATCCTCGGCGGCGCGCTCGTCGCCACGGTCGCCCTCGGCCTGTCCTCGACGCTGGGTACGGCCACGCCGCTGTGGGTCGCCGCCGGGCTGATGGTGCTGCTCGGCGTGGGGCTGGGGCCGGTGAACAGCCAGCTCACGCTCGTGGTGCAGAACGCCGCGCCCCGGCGCGAACTCGGCGGCGCGACGAGCGGCAACCAGTTCTTCCGGCAGATCGGCGGCACGCTGGCGGTGAGCCTCTTCGGGGCGCTCGTGAACGCGCAGCTCGCCTCGCAGCTCGCCGCCCGGCTGCCCGCGCAGGCTCAGGCGCTTCCCGCCGCCGTTCAGGACGCCCTCGCCAGCCCGAACCTCCTCACCAGCCCGCAGGCGACGGCGCAGCTTCAGGAGGCCCTGGCACGGCTCGGCACCCCCGACCTGTTCGGCCCCATCCTGACGGCCCTGCGGGGCGCGATGGCGACCGCAATCGACCACGTGTTCCTGATCGCGGCTGTGCTCGTCGGCCTCGCCTTCCTCGTCATGCTCGCGCTGCCCGAACGGCCCCTCGCCGGGCGCTCGGCCCCGCGTGAGGGAGATATGGCACCCGCCACCGACTGAGGATCGTCACGACGTGAGGGGGACGCTTCCACACGGGGGGCGTCCCTCGTCTCATCAAAGCGTTTGACAGAAGAACACCGTCATGCTGAGCGCGGCGAAGCATCCCCCAGCGTGTGACGGAAGGCCCTTCGCGGCGCTCAGGGTGACAACTCTTCTTTTCTTCTTTCGTCAACTGCTGTGGCGTCAACTGCTCTGGACTGTCCTGCAACAGTCGCAGAAGGCGAAGAGCACTAGGCCACCATCAGGAGCCTTCGCCTTCTGCCTTCGACCTTCTGCGCCCCTCGCCGACTCCTCTCGCAGGAGGTCTAGTCACCGCCCGGCGAACGCCACCCGCTCCGGCTCCTGCTCGCCCTCGGCGGCGATGGCAAAGACGCCCACCCGGCCCACCGCGTCGAAGCCGAAGACGAGCGCCCAGACGTTGCGCGTGTCGCCCTCGAAGGTCGCGCTGCGGACGTAGTAGGTCACGCCGTCGTCGGTGAAGGTCCGCTCGCGCAGCATCCGTTTCTCGGCCCCGTAGGTCTGCACCCCCGCCTCACGAAAGGCCCGGAAGGCGTTCAGGGTGCCCCAGTCGGCCCGCGCCTGCGTGGTGAACGCCTGCCACACCCGCTCCACCCGCAACGCGTAGAAGTCGGCGATGAGTTCGCGCCCCCGCGTGAGGGCCTGACGCTCGGCGGCGGTGGCGGGTGCCGGGGCGACTGGAACCGGGGCGACCGGGGCCGGAGTGGCCGGGGTCGTCTGCGCGAGGGCGGGAAGGGACGCGCACACCAGCAGCGCGGCGAACAGCAGCGAGCGGGGCTTCATGCCCCAGCGTAGGCGTCCGCCTCTCCCGGCGGGTGTCAGCGGGGCGACGTTTGGGCCATTAACCGTTCGATCACGTGGGCCACGCCGTCCTCGTCGTTGGTGAGCGTCACCTCGTCCGCCGCCTCCATCGCCTCCGGCTCCGCATTGCCCATCGCCACGCCGCGCCCGGCCCACGCCAGCATCTCGGCGTCGTTGGGGGCGTCCCCGAAGGCGAGGACCTCCTCCCGCCGCATCCCCAGCCGCTCGCACAGCAGGGCGAGACCCCATGCCTTGCTCACGCCCTCGGCCAGCACCTCCAGAAAGGGGGCACCGGAATGCGTCACCGCGAAGCCGCCGAGGTTCAGGGCGCGCAACTCGGCGAGCAGTTCACGCGGGGTCAACGTCGCGTGCCGCACGATGAATTTGAGGCTGGGGGCGGCGAGCACGTCGTCCAGCGTGTGCAGGCCCAGCCCCTCCGGCTCCCGCTTGTGGTCCTGAAAGTGGGTGATGGCCGCGTACCCCTCCTGCGCCACGAAGACCTCACCGCCCTCCCGCACGCTGACGAAGAGGACGCCGGGCACCCGGACGGCTAGCGCCTCCGCGAGCGCCCGCTGTGCCGCCACGCTGACGTGGGACTCGAACAGCAGCTCGCCTGTGCCCAGGTGGATGCCGTAAGCGCCGTTCCCACACAGGGCGTACTCGGTGAAGCCCGCCGCCTCCGCGATGAGGCGCAGGCCCCGTGGTTGCCGGGCGGTGACGGGAACGATGTGGATGCCTGCCGACCTCGCCGTGTCGAGCGCCGCCCGCGTCCTCGCACTCACGCTGAGGTCGGGCCGCAGGAGGGTGCCGTCGAGGTCGGTGGCGATGAGGCGGATCACCCCTTACCCTCTCGCTGCGCCTCCAGCACCACGACCGCCGAGGCGTGCTCCTTCGTGTGGGTCAGGGTGAGGTGGGCGACCCAGCCGCGCGCCTCCAGTTCCGCCGCGATCTCGGGCGCGAAACCGAGGATAGGCGGCGCGAAGGGGAACGGTCCGTCCGGCGTCCGCTCGCGCTCCACCCACACGTCCCGCCAGCCGTGGGGGCGCGGCCACACCTTCTGAAACGCCTCCTTCGCCGCGAACCGGGCCGCGAGGCTGGGGGCAGGGTCGGCCAGCCGCGCGCAGTAGGCGAGTTCGGCGGGGGCGAACAGCTTCTCCGCCCGCCGCCCCTCCCGCGCCAGCATCCCGCGAATGCGCTCGATCTCGATCAGGTCATGTCCGATGGCGACGATCATCAGGGAAGATGGTGACATGGGGCGTGTGGCTTGTGGCGTGTGGGGGAGGGATGATGCAACGACCGGCCCTGCCTACTTCCCCCTCCTGCAACCCACCGCCCTATCCTGTCCCCGATGACGCCCCCTCCCACGCCCCTCTTCCCCGACCTGCGCCTGCCCACCGTCGCCGGGGTGCTGCGGGAGAATGAACCGCTGTGGCGGGCCGTCGGAGTCGAGCGCGTGCGGGTCTTCGGCTCGGTGGCGCGCGGCGAGGCGGGGGCGGCGTCCGATGTGGACCTGCTCGTGGACTTCGCGCCGGGACGGGCAGTCGGCCTCCTTGACCTGATGCGTGCCCGTGCCGTCTTTGAGGAGCTGGTGGGCCGCCGGGTGGACGTGATGACGGAGGGTGCCCTCAAAGCTCCTCTGCGTGGCGAGATTCTGGCCGACGCGGTGGACGTGCTCGCCGTGCCCGCGCCACTTCCCATTCTCCACCGGGCCAAACGCTGGCGCTGGCGGGTCTTCGACCTGCTGGACGCCGTGGACCGCATCACCGCCTACACGCGGGACCATACCCTGACCACCTTCCTCGCCGACGAGCGCACGCGGGACGCCGTGCTCCGCAACCTCGCGCGGCTGGGCGAGACGACGAAGTTCCTGCCCCAGTCCGTGCAGGACCGTCATCCCGAGGTGCCGTGGGTGCTGCTCCGTGATATCCGCAACCTCGTCTCGCACGATTACTTCGGCATCGACCCGGCCCTCGTGTGGCACACGGCGCGGGTGGACCTCCCGGCCCTGCGCCCCGCGCTTCAGGCCCTCGCGGACGGGCAGGAGGAGTAGCTCACGTCCACGTCAACGCCGACCGCTCCCGCCAGTAGTCCACCGCAGGTTGCGTGAGACCGCGCAGGGCGTCGAGCTGGGCGGGCGTGAGGTTGACCGTCAGAGCGGCGAGGTTGCTCTCCAGTTGCTCGCCCGTCGTCGCCCCGCTGAGCACCACGTCCGCCCACGGCTGCGCGAGGACGGCGGCGAGGGCCACGGCGTCCGGGGTCGCGCTCAGGTCGGCGCAGACTTCCGCGAGGGCGGGTGGAATCGTCCCACGTGAGGTCAGCCGCCCGTTTGCCACCCCCTCCTTGACGACGACAGCCCAGCCCGCCGCGTGGGCCTCGGCCAGCATCTCCTCTGCCGACGGCTCCAGCAGATTCCACGTCGCCTGCACCACGCTCAGCGGGTTCACGCCGTCCACCCGTACGGCCAATGCCCGCCTCAGCGTCTCGGCCTGCGTGGGTCCGCTCGTGCTCAGGCCGACGCGCACGCCCCCCTGCGAGAGTTCGGCGAGGCGGGCGAGGACCCGTTCGTCCTCCAGCACGCCCGTCTCCAACGTCGCGGAGTGGATGAGGTACACGTCGGGCTGTTGGCCCAATGCTTCCAGGGTCTCCGGCCACTGCCGCTCCAGGGTGGCGGCGGTATGGTCCTTGACCTCGTGCCGCTCGGCGTCCACCCGCCAGCCCGCCGTGTAGGTGTAGCCCCACTTGCTGCCCACGGCGGTGCGGTGCCCGCGCTCCCGCAGCCAGCCGCCCAGGAACGCCTCGGCCTCACCGTAACTGCGCGCCGCGTCGTAGTACCGCACGCCCGCCTCCCATGCCGCATCGAGAACGCCCTGGGCTTGCGCCCGCATCGCGTCCACGTCCTTGACAGCGCCCACGTCCACCCCATGCCCCAGGTTGAGATAGCCGGGCCGTCCCAATGCGGCGAGACCGAGGCCGAGCCGCACGTCGGCGGGCGGGAACAGGGGAGGAGTCATCGCCCCATATGCTCCGCAGCCGCGCCGAGGGACCGGAAGTTTCGTCTAGATCGGTGCCACCCCTGTCAGAAGGACGAAAGGAAGCGTTGGGATAATAAAGCTCAGATAAAGAAGCCCTTCATCTGGTGCGGCGGGCGAGGAGGAGAGCGAATGGACCCCACGAGCAAAGCCCTCAAGGTAGTTCCCTACGACTCCGCCGACATCGTGCGCGGCGAGGACGGCGAGCTGTACCACCTGCCCACCCTGCGGGCGCTGAACGCCGTCGGTCGCCTTCCGCGCGAGAGCGTGGGGTTCGGGCTGCTGATGCGGCAGCGGGCGTTCAGCGCCCCACGCCTCACGGCCTGAAGCGGCGGTCACGTCCCTTCCGGCACCACCGCCTCCGCCTCGATCTCCACGAGGTGCCGGGGGTCGATCAGGGCCGCCACCTGCACCATGCTGGAGACGGGGCGTATGTGCGCGAAGACCTCCCCGTGTGCCCGCCCGACGGCCTCCCACCGCGAGATGTCGGTCACGTACATCCGCGTGAGGACGACGTGTTCCAGGCCCGCGCCCGCCGCTTCCAGAGCCTGCCGGACGATTTCCAGAATCACGCGCGTCTGCCCGTAGGCGTCCCCCATGGCCACGACCTCGCCGTTCACGGTGGCCGTCGTGCCCGCGACGTGGATCACGTTCCCCGCCCGCACGGCGCGTGAGTAGCCGACCACGGCCTCCCAGGGGGAGGAACCGCCGATATTCCGTCTCATGGGGGAGCCTACCCCGTCCGTCCCCGATAGTTCGGCGAGACGAAGACCCCGCCCTGCCGCTGCTCGGTGAGGTCGTCGGGGTCCCCGCGCAGGCTCTCGACCTCGGCGGCGTGGCTCTCGGCATCGTCCTGGGGCACGTAGCCCAGCGCGTCCCAGCTCTCCGGGGTCATCCAGCGCCGGGCATTTCCGCTGATGCCCGCGACGCTGCGGAAGCCGTGCGGCAAAACCTCGGGGGGCGCGGTCACGGCGCGGGCGAAGAGTTGGGCGGCGTCCCTCGGGGAGAGCCACGTGCTGAGGTGCCGGGTGTCGCGCGGCCTGGGCCGGAAGGAGCAGATGCGGACGCTCACGAAGGTCACGCCGTACTTCTCCGCGTACATCCGCCCCAGCGCCTCGCCGTACACCTTGCTCACCCCGTGGGAGGTGTCGGGGCGCACGGGCACCTCCGGCCCGATGAGATCGGTGCGCGGGTACAGCCCGACCGCGTGGATGCTGGAGGCGAAGGCGACCCGCCGCGTCCCCGCCTGCCGCGCGGCCTTCAGCACGTCATAGGTCCCGTCCACGTTCACGTCCCGGATGTGCCCGTAGGTGTCCTCGCCGGCGATTCCTCCGGGGTGGATCACGGCGTCCACGCCCTCCATTACGGCCCGCATCTCAGTGGAGCTTGTCAGGTCGGCGGTTACGAGTTCCTCGCCGGGTCGCGCGTCCCCGAGGTCCCGCACGTCGATCAGGCGCAGGACGGTGGAATCGTCGGGGAGAAAATCGCGCAGGGCGCTGCCGACTGCTCCGGCGTCCTGGTGATCAGGAGGCGGCGTGGGAGGAAGGGGGGAGGGGAGAAGAAGGTCATGTCAGTCCATTAGACCTCCTGCGAGGGTGGATGCTGAGGATGCAGAAGGCCGAGGGCGAGAGCATGGGGTTCTGCGACCTCCGCAGGAAATCCATCGTGCCGCTCACCTGAACTTCCTCACATTTCGGCCCCCCGGCGCGTTAAGGTGTCCACAGATGAGGTCCCGGTGCGGCGCGGGATTCGTTGGAGTGGGACGGACTGAACGCCGCCTTCCCGTGAGGAGTGAGGAATGAACGTCACCGAGCTGCTGCAAACGTACTTTGGTCCCGCCGACGCCGAGCGGCTGGGGCGTGCGGCGGGCCTGAGCGGGGCCGAGGCCGAACGCGCCCTGCGCGAGGGCTTGCCCCGCCAACTCGCCGCCCTCGCCGACCATGCCCGCACGCCGGGGGGACGGGAGCAACTCACCGAGGCGATGGAAAGCCTGCCCGCCTTCGGGGGCGTGGGGGCGGCGCTGGGTGAACCCGGAGGGGCGGACACCCTGCAACAGGCCGGAGGGCTTCTCGGCCCCGCCCTGCTGGGGGAGCGCGCGGGAACCATCGCGCGGGAGGTGGCGGGCACTTCCTCTCCCGCCGCCATACAGAACCTCCTCGACATGGCTCTCCCCCTGCTCCTGAGCTTCCTGCGTCAGCGCGGCGTGGGGGCCGGGGACCTCGGGAATCTGACAGCGGGAGCGGGGAAAGCTCCCATCGAGACCATCGTCGTGACCTCCCAACCGACCATCGTTCCGCCGACGATCACGCCACCGGAGGTCACTCCGCCCACCGTGACTCCTGGCCCCACGCCTGCCACCGGAGCCACCACCGGAGCCGCCGCCGGACTCACCGCCCCGGCGCTGGTCGAGGTTCTGCGCTCGCAGTTGGGCGGCACCACCGCCACCCGCCTCGGCACGCTGGCGGGGTTCAGCGGTGCCTCGGCCACCCGCGCCACGCAGGCCGCGCTGCCCGTCATTCTCGGCGGCCTCGTCCAGAGGGGCCGCACTGAGGCGGGAGCGGGCACCTTCCTCGACCGTACGCGCGACTTCGAGCGGCTGGCCGAGCCGAACGGCGAACTCAACCCCCACCTGCTCGACGATCCCGCCCGCGTCGCGCAGATCGAGGGGCAGGGCCGGGGGTTGCTGGGCACCCTCTTCGGCGACGCGGACCGGGTGCGGGGCCGCCTGGGATCGGCCATCGGCGGTTCGGGGGAGAACACCGGGCGGCTGCTCGCCCTCCTCACGCCGCTCGTGCTGGGGCTGGTCGTGGGCCGCGCCCGCTCGGCGGGCCTGAACGCGTCCGGCTTCAGTTCGCTGCTGGGAAACCTGGAGGGGCAACTTCCGGGCCTGCTCCCGGCGGGGATGTCCAGCCTCGCGCCGCTGCTCAGGGCCGACGCGCCCACCGTCACCATCCCGACGACGGCCACCCCCGCCGGGGAACGGCTCGTCGCCCGCACCGCGCCGGGCACGACACCTGTCCAGGCCGCCCCGACTCCTCCGCCGCCCACCTCGGACGGGCGGCGGCGCGTGGGCTGGTGGTGGGTGCCGTTGCTGCTCCTGCTGCTGGGGGGCTGCTACCTGCTGACCCAGCGTCCGTCCACGCCCACCGTCGCCGGGACTGGGACCGGGGCCGGAGGGGAGGCCGGCGGCCTCACCGTCACCACGCCCGCCGCCGGGGCGAGCGTCCCCGCCGCCGCGTTCACCATGACCGGGCAGGGGACGCCGGGCGACACCCTCTCCATTCGAAGTGATGGTCAGGAGGTCGCCACGACGCAGGTCGGGGACGACGGCACCTGGCAGGCCACCGTCCCCGCCCCCGCGCCGGGCGAGCAGACCTACGAGGTGCGCGGCGGAAATGGGGCGACCAGCGGCGAGGTCAACGTCAACGTGGGTGCGGAGGGAAGTGGCACGAACGCCGGCGGCGCGGGCGGGGAGGGTGCGGCGGTGGGGGACACGACGGGCGGCACCGCTTCGGGAGGCACCGACGCGGGCACAGCGTCCGGTGCCTCCGCCAGCGACGACTACACCATCAGCGACCCCACCTCGGGGGCGACCCTGCCCGCCGGGGGCTTCACCCTGCGCGGCACGGGCGTTCCCGGCCAGATCGTGCAGGTGCTGGAGGACGACACCAGCCTCGGCAGTGTACCCGTGGGCACCGACGGCACCTGGAGCCTGGCGGTGCCCAGCCCCGGCGAGGGTCCCCACGCCTACACGCTCTACGGGGCGGGTACTCCCGAACTCGCCCGCGTGGAGGTCACGGTGCAGGCCTTCAACGCGGCGGACAGCACCGTTGCCTGCACCCGCGACTACACCCTCAGCATCGGCGACGGCCAGACGGTCACTCAGCCCTTCCGCTTCGGTGGCGAGGGTCAGGGCCAGGGCTACCAGGTCACGATCCGGCGCGGCTCCCGCGTCGTCGGCACCAGGACCATTCGCCTTGACCCCTCCTGCGGCTGGAGCTACCAGAGCCGCCCCGGCGTGGGGCGCGTCACCTACGAGGTCCGCCCGCTGAACGACCCGCAGGCCGAGCCGCTGAGCGTGGTGAATTTGACAGTTCGTCCATAGGAGCAGGTGACGAGTGCCGAGCAATGAGGAATGAGGGGGCCGTTCCACCGGGGATGGCCTCCTTCTCTTGCCCCTGTTCTTCTGGCGACTGGAACCTGACGACCGGCGACCCACCCCGTTAGCGGCTCACCGTCCAGATGCCCGCGAAATCCGCGAACTGCGTGTCGGTTCCCGGCGTCGCGTAGGCGCTGATGCTGCCGTCGAGGTAGAGGGCGTCCGGGCAACCCAGCGTGTCCCGGAAGAACACCGCGAAGGTGTAGAAGTTGACCGGCCCGGCGCTCACCACGAAGCGCACCTGCCCGTCCCGGCACACGCCCACGCCGCTCCGCACCTTGAAGCTCGTCCCGCCTCGGTTGAAGGCCGGGTGCAGGCGACCCCCCTGCACGAGCAGCGGCCCGGACTGCGTGGCGTAGGTCGGGGCCACGTTCAGGCGGCGGTAGGCCTGCGTCTCCGTCACGCCCGCCCGCTCGCCCTTCACCCAGAAGACGCCGTTGGGCAGCAGCGCGAAATTGCCCCCCGAACGCGCGTTGTTCACGTTCACCAGCGTCCGCCCATTCTCTACATGCAGTCCGAGCGGTCTCGGTCCCGGCGCGTAGATACCGCTGTTCGTGGCGAACCCGACGTTCTGTCCAGTCCGGCCCATTCGCTCCCGCACGGCCCGGAGGGTGCGGTAAGGCTCCCCCGTCGCCGGGTCCTTCCAGTGCAGCCGCAACGTGTCCCGCCGCAGGTCCACCACTGCCACCGTGTATAGCCGCCCTCCAGCCTCCACGCGCTCCACCGCCAGTCCCCCGGCTCCCGAGCACGCGGTGAGGGCGGAGAGAAGGGCGGCGGCCAGCAGGGCGCGTGGGCGAAGGGACCTCATCAGCGCCGATGATGCCCGCCTGCCATGAGGTCCGGGTGACGGTAAGGCCGCTCACCACGCCTCTTCACCTACGGGTCGAGGGGGAGTTGACAGCTCTGAACTTGGCCTGTATCTTTTCTGAGCCTCAGTTGAGGCGCGGAGCATGACAAGCGAAGAGGTGTGCGAGAAATAGCGTTGTTCACGCCCAGGTTCTGCGGAGCCTGGGTGTGTGAAGAGGAAGGGTCAAGATAGCAAGGGTCCACGGTGGATGCCCTGGCACTGGAGCCGATGAAGGACGCGCTTACCTGCGATAAGCCCCGACGAGCCGGAGAGAGGCGTTGACTCGGGGATTTCCGAATGGGGAAACCCACCCCGCAAGGGGGACCCACGCAAGTGGGAGGGAACCTGGGGAACTGAAACATCTCAGTACCCAGAGGAAGAGAAAGAGACATCGATTCCGTCAGTAGCGGCGAGCGAACACGGATCAGCCCAAACCGGAGGGTTCACCCTCCGGGGTTGTAGGA